>NZ_BAABEM010000047.1:0-98962 GCF_039540155.1 Gibbsiella greigii | reverse complement strand
GGAAAACATTTTTTGCCAGGTCGATACCCAAAGTAGATACTTGCATTTGGACGCTCCTTCTGCTGAGTTTACGCTCGTATTTTGGCACTTAGATGCCGTCAACGTTGGAGCGTCCATCTCATTATCCATGGGCCTCACCCCTTCGGGGCCGCTGCCCACAGCGTTCAAATCTGCTCCCGGCAGATTTGTCACTCACCCCAGTCACTTACTCGAGTAAGCTCCTGGGGATTCGCTGTGTCGCCGCCTTCCTGCAACTCGAATTATTTAGAGTATATAATCAAGCCACCGCTCCCCGATGAGGCACCCTAATGTCATCTTCCCTGCGTCCCCTTCAGGCAGGCATCGTTGATGTTGAAACCGGCGAAAACGTCACGGTGATCGAACCCTGCAACCTGTACGGCTGCCATCTTGGCGACGGGGTGTTTATTGGCCCGTTTGTTGAGATCCAACGTAATACCCGCATTGGCGCCCGCAGCAAAGTGCAATCCCACAGTTTTATCTGTGAATACGTGACCATTGGCGAGGATTGTTTTATCGGCCACGGCGTGATGTTCGCTAACGATCTGTTCAAACAGGGCGCGCCGGACGCCAACCCAGAAAGCTGGGGGCACACCTGGATTGGCGATCGGGTTTCGATCGGCTCCGGCGCAACCATTCTGGCGGTAACCATTTGCAGCGGTGCGGTAATCGGCGCCGGAGCGGTGGTGACTCGTGATATCGCCCGCAAGGGCATTTACGCCGGCAACCCGGCAAGGCTATTAAGAGCGCTGCCCTAAGCTTGCGCCATGCCTCAAATAAACAGGTATACGATGACGCTCGATCCGCAAACCTTGCATACCCTTCAGGCCTGCCTCGCGCTGCGCGCGGCCACCCCGCCAGGCGCTGCAAAAGGTGAGCTGTGCGCACTGCTGGCGCAGCAATTCCTGGGGATCCCCTATGCGGCCAACCAGCTTGTCGGCTCGGCGACGGTGCCGGAACGGTTAATCATCGATTTCCGCGGGCTGGACTGCTTCACCTTGCTCGATTATGTCGCCGCGCTGAGCGTATCAAACAGCGTGCCCACGTTTATACAAAACCTGATTGAAACCCGCTATGCCGATGGTGAAATCAGCTTCCTCCAGCGCAAGCATTTCTTTAGCGACTGGGCCTGGCGCGGTAAAGCCCTGGCCCGCGACATCACGGCCCGGATCGGTTCACTGGCCGTAACGGTCGAAAAAAGCCTTAACCAAAAGGCCGACGGGAGCGTTTATCTGGCAGGCCTGCCGGTGGTGGCGCGCGCCATCACCCACATCCCCGGCGCAGAGGTCGACGCTGGCTGCATTTCCCGCCTGCACAGCGGTGATTACATCGGCATTTATACCCCGCTCGCCGGTTTGGACGTCACCCACGTCGGCATTCTGGTACACACCGCGGCCGGGCCGGTGCTACGCCATGCATCTTCTCACCCAAACCGGCACAAAGTGGTCGATTCCCCTTTTATCGAATACATCAGGGCCACCCCGGGCATCGTGGTGCTGCGGCCAGAATAATAATTAATGGTTATTATCCATAGCCACTTATGCTTAAGGGCTGTTTGACATCGCTCCGGCCCTGCGTTTAGCTATCAGCACAAAAACCACATTTTTTCATTGTTTTTCAGGGAGTAGATTATGGCAACCCGCTGGCGCTACGGCGCATTGGCAGCGGCTCTGGCGGCAACGTTGTTGCTGCAGGGCTGCGATCGGAAATCGGATCAAAATCATATCAAGGTCGGCGTGATCAACGGCGCCGAGCAAGACGTGGCGGAAGTCGCCAAGCAGGTGGCGAAACAAAAATATGGCCTGGATGTCGAGTTGGTCGGCTTTAGCGGCTCACTGCTGCCGAACGACGCAACCGACAAAGGTGAACTGGACGCAAACGTGTTTCAACACCGCCCATTCCTGGAACAGCAAAACCGCGATCATGGCTACAAGCTGGTGGCAGTAGGCAATACCTTCGTGTTCCCCATGGCCGGTTATTCTAAAAAGATCAAATCGGTGCAAGCGCTGCAGGATGGAGACGTGATTGCGATCCCAAACGATCCCACCAACCTGGGCCGCGCATTGCTGCTGCTGCAAAAAACCGGGCTTATTACGCTGAAACCGGGTAAAGGCTTGTTACCCACCGCACTGGATATCAGCGCCAACCCGCACAACTACCAGATCATGGAGCTGGAAGGCGCCCAGTTGCCGCACGTGTTGGACGATCCCAAAGTCACGGTGGCGATTATCAGCACCACCTACATAAACCAAACTGGCCTGACGCCAACCAAAGACGGGATCTTCATCGAAGATAAAGATTCGCCGTACACCAATATCGTGGTCGCACGTGAAGACAATAAAGACGCACAAAATGTGCAGAACTTCGTCAAAGCCTATGAGTCGGACGAAGTCGCCGCCGCCGCGGAAAAAATCTTCAACGGCGGCGCAGTTAAAGGCTGGTAACCCCCCGCGATCGCTCCTCCCGGCGGGAGGAGCCCCTTTTTTGCCGTGATCGGCAACAACAGCAAATAATCCGCAATCCCGCGCTTGACCCTGACGCCGCGTCAGGCAGTAGTCTGCGCCACAGGCATCACGGAGATCATCTTATGCTATTGAAAGTTGGCGAACTGGCACGCCGCTGCGGGCTTACGATCCGCACGCTGCATTACTACGACAGCATCGGGCTGTTGGTGCCCTCGGCGCGTTCCGAAGCCGGTTACCGTTTGTATAACTGGGCGGATATCACCCGGCTGCATCATATCCAGGCGTTGCGCCGCATGGGTGTCGCACTGGCGGAAGTCGGCGCCATTCTGCAGCGCGCCGATCCGGCGCTGCCTTTCGTCATCGAACAACAAATCACCATGCTCGATCGGCAACTGGCGCAGATGACCGCGCTGCGTGGCCGGCTGCAGCATTTGCATACACAGTTGACCGCCGGGGATGAACCTGAACTGAATGATTGGCTAACCACATTGGAGTTAATGGCAATGTACGATAACTATTTTACCGTGGATGAATTGGCGCAGTTACCCTTTTACCAGCCTGATGAAGCCCGTGAACAACAGTGGGCAGAGATGGTTGCCGAGGCTCAGGCGCTGCTCGATACCGGCACCAGTGAACAAACCCCGCAAGCACAGGCGCTGGCGCGCCGTTGGATGTGCACGTTGGAACGCGATACCGCCAATAACCCGACGTTTCTGGTGAAGCTGAACGCCATGCATAGCCATGAAGCCGCCATACGCCAGCAAACCGGTATCACGCCTGCCGTGGTGGATTACATCACCCGGGCATTTGGCGAAAGCAAGCTGGCGATTTTCCAAAACTATCTGTCGGCAGATGAATATGCGTATGTCCGGCGGCACTATTTCGATCGCTTGCACGAATGGCCGCCGCTGATTGCCAAATTCCACCGGGCAATGGCAGACGGCGTGCCGGCAAGCTCCGCCCAGGCAGGGCAACTGGCGGGGGAGTGGCTGGCGCTGTTTCGCTCTTACGCCAGCGACGATCCCGCCACACAGGCGAAAATCCGCCATGCCATGGCGCAGGAACCGGCGCTGGCGGAGGGGACCTGGCTCACGCCGGCGCTGCTCAGCTATCTGCAACAGGCAATAGGGCACGGCATGCAACGCTGATCCGATGTTTTTCTTATGACCGTCATAGCAAAAATCAATTTATCGGGCTAAAAAACCAAGGGCATAATGGCACTATCTTTCATGCCGCCGCCGCGGCCTGATTCCCTCTATATTTACAAGGACATATATGTCGTCATCCGCAACGCCGGCACCCGCCCTGTTCACCATCACCGATGCCAACGCTGAGGATATGGCCGCCGTGCAGCAGATTTATCAATACCATGTGTTGTACGGTGCCGCTTCATTTGAGGAAACGCCGCCGTCGCTGGCTGAAATGGAAGCACGCCGCCAAAAGGTATTGGCAGACGATCTGTTCTGGCTGGTAGCCCGGCTCAACGGCCAAGTGGTGGGCTATTGCTACGCCGCGCAATACCGGCCGCGGCCCGCCTACCGTTTTACCATCGAAAACTCGGTATACATTGCCGAAGGGATGCAGGGCAAAGGGATCGGCAGCAGCCTGATGGCGGCGCTGATCGCCCGCTGTGAACAGGGGCCCTGGCGGCAAATGCTGGCCATCATCGGCAATTCGGCAGAGAACCTCGGATCGTTGGCGTTGCACCGCAAGCATGGGTTCACCAGCGTCGGCACGCTCAACGCCGTCGGCTTCAAGCTGGGCAGTTGGCGCGACACGCATGTGATGCAACTGCCGCTAGGGGAAAGCAATCATACACTGCCGGTTTAACCGGCAGTGTCAGTGCAGACGGCGGGGAATCAGGCTTTGTAGCGTGCGCGGATAGCGCCCAGTACGGAAACCACCAGCAGCACCAGGCCACCGGCAACAATGCCGAACACCACGTTCAGCAGCGAAGGCACGACGCCTTGCAGCAGCAGGCCGAACGTCGGCACCACCGAGGTGTCTGCTGCCCAGCCTTCAAACAGGTGGTGTACCGCCGGCAGGCCATGAGTCAGGATGCCGCCGCCCACCATAAACATGGCAATGGTGCCCACCACCGACAGCGTTTTCATCAGGTACGGCGCTGCACGCACAATGCCGTTGCCCACGCTCCGCACCAGCGTGCTGGTCTTGCGACTTAAATACAGCCCCAAATCATCCAGCTTCACAATGCCCGCCACAATGCCATACACGCCGATAGTCATAACGATGGCGATACCGCACAGCACAATCACCTGTTGCGTAAAGGTGGCGGCGGCCACGGTGCCCAGGGTAATGGCGATAATTTCGGCCGACAGCACAAAATCGGTACGGATAGCGCCGGTAATCTTACGGGTTTCATAGGCCGCCACGTCTTCATTGGCGCCCGGGCCGTCTTTGTCTTCCCCTTCCCCTTTCTTGTGAAACAGGCTGTGGAACACCTTTTCAAAGCCCTCAAAGCAGAGATAGGCGCCGCCCACCATCAGCAACGGGGTGATCGCCCAGGGGGCAAACGCACTGATCAACAACGCCAGCGGCACCAGAATCGCTTTGTTGACAAACGAGCCTTTTGCCACGCGCCATACCACCGGCAATTCACGGTCTGCGGAAACCCCAGTCACCTGTTGGGCATTGAGCGCCAAATCATCACCCAGTACGCCGGCGGTTTTTTTTGCCGCCATTTTGGTCATCAGCGAGACATCATCCAGCAACGAGGCGATGTCATCGATTAACGTCAGTAAGCTACTTCCGGCCAAGATGCGCCATCCTTAATCAAAAAAAGAAATATGACAATGCAATACAGTAACTAGCATAGCGGGATTTAGCAGCGAATGCGTGGCTAACTTTCATCAGGCGATGAAAGAAAAGAGAAAATGAGCCTGCCGGAAAACCCGGCAGGCAAAGGCGGGTTATTCTGCGTTCTGCGCCAGGCGCGCATCTTTTTGCCGGCGATAATCACGCGCCGCCGGTGGGATTGGCGTCACCTTACCGGTTTCAATCCAACTGCGCAGGCGGTTGGCATCGGCAAAGTGGGTATATTTACCAAAGGCATCCAGCACCACCAGCGATACCGGGCGGCTGCCGATCACCGTGCGCATCACCAGGCAGTGGCCGGCCTCATTGGTGAAGCCGGTTTTTGT
Source organism: Gibbsiella greigii (assembly GCF_039540155.1). NCBI lineage: Bacteria > Pseudomonadati > Pseudomonadota > Gammaproteobacteria > Enterobacterales > Yersiniaceae > Gibbsiella > Gibbsiella greigii. The sequence goes on along the minus strand of NZ_BAABEM010000047.1, from coordinate 93,318 downwards.
CAACTGGATATTCCACTTCGGGTTATAAACCAGGTGGTTGGTGTTACGGAACGGCAAGGTATAGTTTGGCCCCTTGAACGCCGCCATACGTTCGGTGGTGGTGCTCAACTGGCCGATCAGCGGGTACTGTTTGGTGGCAATCAATAGCTTGGTCAGATCGCGCGCGGTCGAAACGTTATGAATTGATAGCCCGGTCGGCTCCACATAGTGGGTGTGCGTCATCCCTAACGCTTTCGCTTTGGCGTTCATGGCGCGGATAAAGGCGTCGTACCCGCCGGGATAATGATGCGCCAGACTGGCAGCGGCGCGGTTTTCGGAAGACATCAGCGCCAGCAGCAGCATATCCTTGCGGCTGATTTCACTGTTCAACCGCACGCGGGAATAGACGCCCCGCATTTCCGGGGTCTGATGGATATCCACCGCCAGCATTTCATCCAACGGCAGGTGAGCATCCAGCGTCACCATCGCCGTCATCAGCTTGGTGATGGAGGCGATCGGCACCACTTCATCCGGGTTACGAGCATAAATCACGTTATGGGTGTGCATATCCACCACCATGGCGCTGCCGGAGGCCAGTTCCGGCTGGGTGGCATGTAACGCAGGGGTATTTTCACTGGCCAGCGCGCGCGGCGCCAGGCCTGCGCCCGCTTGTAAAGCGAGCAAGGCCAAAACAAGTACTCGGATTTTCACATGCATTACTCTTGTCACAAATAAGGGAAGATTGCTGTTTGTCGCCCTCACCCTAGCCCTCTCCCAAAGGGAGAGGGGATAGTTAGCACTGACTATCTGGGTAAGCCTTCTCCCACTTGGGAGAAGAAATCGTTAGCCCTGCACCAGTGCTAACGACCAGAGCCAATATCAATATGGGCGCCCCCTCTCCCCTTGGGAGAAGAAATGGTTAGCTTGCATCAGCGCTAACGACCAGAGCCAATATCAATATAGGCGCCCCCTCTCCCCTTGGGAGAGGGCCGGGGTGAGGGAAACCGGCGATCGCCAAACATTCATGGGGCGAATTATATGTGAGCCTAATAAAGTTAGCACTGTGATTGTCAGTGGCGATTTGTGACAAATTCTGTCTATAGAAACCTAACGCAGCCCGCGGTGGCTCTGGGGTGCGGGCAAATCATACAAAAGTTACAGCGCCGCCTGCCAGGCGGAACGGGGCAACAGATACACCCCGGCGGGCTGTTGCGCGCCGGCACCGATGATATGGCCGATGCCCGCCGCCATCACCGCCAGCGTAACGTCAAAAGCGTTCAGGCTATCGCCATAGCCGGCCGTCAGGTTCAGCATCGAACCGTTGGCCAACAGATAAAGCGTATTGTCGCCCATCTGGTAGGCATCAATAAACGGCATCGGCTGGCTGTGCGGCAGCGTCTGCAGAAAACCCACGTCGATTTCCGCCGCCACGTGGCCAACGTTGAGAATAAATACGCCGTTTTTGGTTTGCTGCAAATACCGGGCGCAAAGCACATTGCTGGCCCCGGTGGCGGTGGCTATCACGTCGGCCAGCGGCACCGCCTCCGCCAAATCAACCACTTGCCAACCGTCATAGCGCGCCTGCAGAGCGCGGGCCGAATCGATTTCAGCCACCATTACCTGCCCGCCATAGGCCCTGGCAGCCGCCGCCACGCCTTGCCCCACCAGCCCATAACCGATAACCAGCACGCATTTTTCATGCAGCGTCAGCCGGGTGGTCTGGAAAAAAGTGTGCCAGGCCGTCAGGCCAACCATATGGCGGTTATGCAGCCCTTCTTTAACCGGCAGATCGTCCCAGTTGAAGATGGGGTAACGCGGCGCCATGCCGTCCAGCCGGCTGATGCCGGAACCGGTGGCTTCCAGCCCGGCCTTGATCGGCAAATCGTACCCTGCCTGGTGCAGGCGGGCGGTCAGATCGGCACCCATCTCACACAGATGGGTCGGCCCCCAGGCCAGTGCGCGATCGAAAGACGCCACCCAATCCGCCTGATCCATATCTCGCCAGGAAAAAGCCTGCGCGCCGTGGCGCTCCAGCCAGGCCACCACCTCATCCTGCACTGTGGTGGGGTTGCAGGTGGTCAGATACACCGCCGCGCCCTTGTTTAGCAGGCCGGCAACCAGCGGCACCATTTTCAGATCCAAATGCATGCTACATGCCAGGCGCACGCCGTGCAGATCCGGCAATGCCGCCACCGCCGCCCGGGTGCGCGGCATCTGGCCCAACGCCCAATTCAGTTCACGTTCAAAATCCAGGCACATCCCGCACTCCTTTTTCGCTTTACCGCCTGTCATGGCCTTCAACAGCAGCCTTGCTATCTATCAGAACATTGGCAATATCAGAACATTGGCAATATCAGAACATTGGCAACTATCATTACTCAGGTTAAATCATCCGCTCAAGGTAAAAATCATGGCCGAACCGTTAACGATCGTTTTCCCGCTTTATTCTGGCGTCACCCAGCTTGATTTTACCGGCCCGTATCAGTTCCTCTCGCGGATGCCCAATACCGAAACTATTGTCGCCTCCGTAGACGGCGCAGAGATCGACGGGGATGGCCTGTCTTTCAACCACTTGCGGCCATTGGCGCAGATCGCCCATTGCGACGTGCTGTGCGTGCCGGGCGGCGGCGGTTGTACCCAGGCGATGCAGGATGAGCAATATATGGCGCAGATCCAACGCCTGGCGCGCGGCGCCCGCTATATCACATCCGTCTGCACCGGTTCGCTGATCCTGGGGGCCGCGGGCTTGTTGCGCGGCAAACGCGCCACCAGCCATTGGTCGATGTGCGACTGCCTGCCGCTGTTCGGCGCCATTGCCAGCAGCGAGCGTGTGGTGCGCGATGGCAATGTGATCACCGGCGGCGGCGTCACAGCCGGGATTGACTTCGCACTGACGCTCATCGCCGAACTGCACGGTGAGGAAACCGCACAGGCCATTCAACTGGGCTTTGAATATGCTCCGGCCCCGCCGTTTGTCGGCGGCACGCCGGCACTGGCGCCGCCAGCGATAGTAAAAAAGATGCGTGAAACTATGGCCGAAAGCCTGCGGCAACGGCAGGCGCTGGTCGCGCAGATTGCCGCCAGATGCGGTTAACCCCGGCAGCGGTTCAATACAGCCTGGGCGGCAAAGGGTATAATGAGCGCCTATTGGCAGGCAAGACAAGGATTTAAGGATGAACATCCTGGCACACTATATTAGCGAATACGGCTATTGGGCGCTGTTTTTCGGCTGCCTGGCGGAGGGGGAAACCATCACGCTGTTGGGCGGCATCGCGGCACATGAAGGGTTGTTGCACTGGCCGTGGGTGATTGCCGTGGTGGCGTTTGGCGGCACACTGGGCGATCAATTACTGTATTTTGCCGGGCGCCGCTATGGCGAACGGGTGATTTCGCGCCTGAAAGGTCAGCAGCAACGCATCACGCGCGCACAACGGCTGATTACCCGCCACCCGATGCTGTTTGTCATCGGCGTGCGTTTTATGTATGGCTTTCGCATTATCGGCCCAGTCTTGATCGGCGCCAGCAAGCTACCCCCGTCACGCTTTGTGCCACTGAATATTTTGGGGGCCATCCTGTGGGCCACACTGTTCGTCATGCTGGGCTATTTTGGCGGCCGGGCAATGGAACACTTTGTTGCTGGCTTCGACAAAAAGCTCTCCAGCCTGCTGTTCGTCGCGTTGGTGATTTTGGTGGTATTGCTGGTGCGCCACTGGTGGCGCCGCCGTAAGGCCTAGCGGTTCAGCATCAGTTTGGCGCCAAACAGCGCCAGCATCGTGCCACCCAGCCGATCAAACCCGGCTTTAAAATGTAGATACACTTGCCGCGGGCGCGGCGACGACAAGACAAAGGCCACAAACGCATACCAAAGCAAATCCACCGCCAGTGCAATTAACGGCAATACGATGTACAGCACCAGCGGGATTTTGTGGCTAAGCAAGGCGGCAAACACGCCGCTAAACACAATCGCGGTGTTCGGGTTAGCCAATTGGGTGAATAAACCTGTGCAGAAAGCCTGCCACAGCCCGAGCGGTTGCCCGCATGGTGCCGCCAGCACTAAAGGCCGGCGAGCCCCTCGCAGCATCTTGATGCCAAGATAAACCAGATACAGGCCGCCCAGAACCTTCAGCGTGCCGTAGAGCCATGGCAACGCCAGCAACAGTGACTGCAGGCCCAATAGTGCGATCAGGGCAAAAATAAAGCAGCCCACGCCCATCCCCAGCGCCACGGCCATGCCCGCACGGCGCGACGAGGCCACCGCGGTACGGGCAACCAGGATAAAACTTTGCCCCGGGCTCATCGCACCCAGTGCTATCACCCCAGTGATACCCAAAACGGACATTACGGTTTCATTAAGCATAGTTATCTTCCTCTGACACCCCGGCCAAACGCTGCTATATCCTTTTGAATAATATTCCGTTTCTAACGCCAAACAACAGAAAAAAACAAATAATAACGATTTTGGCACAGGATTTTTTGCCTCATTTCCAGAGAAAAGGTAGCATGCTTCGCTGTTATTTTTCAGCCGCCGCACAAAAAACAAACGGCAAAATGTGGCGATGCTCCTTCGTAATAACGATTAGCGATAGCAATCGTTTGCTCCCTTGAGGGCAGAAAACGATAGACAGGAAAACAGGACGAACGATGAAATCACATAATAAATCTGCGCACGACAAGCTCGCAGCCAGAAGACGTTGGTTAGACTCCCATGAATCCGGTTACCACAAAAGCATGGGTAACCGGCAGATCCAAATGATCGCCATCGGTGGCTCGATCGGTACCGGCTTGTTCCTCGGCACCGGCGGCCGTCTGGAACAGGCCGGCCCGGCGCTGGCGCTGGTTTATCTGGCGTGCGGCATTATCTCTTTCTTCATTCTGCGCGCGCTGGGCGAGTTGGTGCTACACCGCCCAAGCAGCGGCAGCTTCGTCTCTTACGCCCGTGAATTTCTCGGCGAAAAAGCCTCGTACGTTGCCGGCTGGATGTACTTCCTCAACTGGGCAATGACCGGCATTGTCGATATCACCGCGGTCGCGCTTTATATGCACTATTGGGGAACCTTTGCCGACGTGCCGCAGTGGCTGTTCGCCCTGTGCGCGCTGGGTATCGTCGCCACCATGAACATGATCGGTGTGAAATGGTTCGCCGAAATGGAGTTCTGGTTTGCGCTAATCAAAGTGGCCGCCATCGCCGCCTTTCTGGTGGTCGGCGTGGTGTTGCTCGGGGTTGGCACACCGATCGACGGCAACACCACCGGCATGCACCTGATCACTGAAAACGGCGGCGTATTCCCGCACGGCCTGCTGCCGGCATTGGTGCTGATGCAGGGGGTGATCTTCGCCTTCGCCGGCGTGGAGTTGATCGGCACCGCCGCCGGTGAGTGCAAAGACCCGGAAAAAATGCTGCCCAAGGCGGTCAACAGCGTGATCTGGCGTATCGGCCTGTTTTACGTCGGCTCCGTGGTGCTGTTGGTGCTGCTGCTGCCGTGGAATGCCTACCAGGCAGGGCAAAGCCCGTTCGTCACCTTCTTTAGCAAGCTCGGCGTGCCTTATATCGGCACCATCATGAACATTGTGGTGCTCACCGCCGCGCTCTCCAGCCTGAACTCCGGGCTGTATTCCACCGGCCGTATTCTGCGTTCTCTGTCGATGGGCGGTTCCGCGCCGAAGCTAATGTCGAAGATGAGCAGCCAGAAGGTGCCTTATGCCGGCATTCTGGTCACCTGCTGCATCTATGTGCTGGGCGTAATTCTGAACTACCTGGTGCCATCCCAGGTGTTCGAAATTGTGCTTAACATCGCCTCGTTGGGCATTATTAGCTCATGGGCATTTATCATCATCTGCCAAATGCGCCTGCGCAAAGCCATCAAGGAAGGCAAAGCCAAGCCGGTTTCCTTCAAAATGCCGGGGGCGCCTGTCACCTCATGGATAACGCTGCTGTTCCTGTTGGTGGTGCTGGTCATGATGGCGTTTGACTACCCGAACGGCACCTGGACCGTGGCCACCATTCCACTGCTGGCCCTGCTGCTGGTGCTTGGCTGGTTCGGGCTGCGTAAACGCGCGGCGGAAGTAAAACACGAGCAAAAAGCGCTCGAAGAAAAAACCGACCGCTGATCGCCACGCCATACTCCCCCGCCGTTATTCAACGCGGGGGATTTTTTATGCCTGAACGGCGTTAAAACGCCGGTAAGCACTCACCATTCTTGCACCATCAGATCACCCAGCAGGCGATCGGTGGAATGCGGCAGGAACACCTCATTACCGGCCGCGGGGGTTAGCGTCAGTTCGCCAATATAGATCTGTTCCTGCGTCAGATAAAAATCGACCCGGCAATAATCCAGATCCGCAGACACCGCCTTGGCGACGTCAATCATTTCATCCCAGAAGCGCGGCTTTTCATACAGGGTGTTCAATTGCGGGATATCATCCTGAATGAAAAAACAGTGGTGGCAGTGCTCATCCAGATATTCCAATGAGGTCGGGTGCGGCCCGCCGCGCAGCAGCTCAACAAACAGGTATGGCACCTTGCCGTTGAAAACATGCACTTTATAGTCAATCAGCTCGCCATTAACCTCAATATCCAGCAGTTTTTCGACGATGATTTTCGGCGGGATATTCGCGTAGTGCTTTTCACGATAGCGCTTCCAGTAGGTGACTTTCGCCCATTGCTTCAGCGTATTTTGAATATCCTGGAACGAGACCTGCGTTTTATCCTTCACAATCATCACCTGCAACGAGGCATTATTGGTTTTGATAACAAACGCAGAGGGCAAAGCCTGGTAGTCCTGCATGGTAAATTCTTCGGTTATCAGGATCACCGGCGCCATATATTTTTCCGGCACCCGGCTGGCGATATATTTACGCACCGCGACCTTATCCGCAATCTGGCTGAATTCTTCACGCGGGTAACGCATACGGTAGTAAATTTTCTCGGAGAAAGTGCGGGGGTTTTTGAAGTTAACGAAGGAACCGTGTGTTGCATAATAGCCCACCTGGTAATAAATAAAATCGGGAGCGGCCTGGTAAAGGCGTTTTATAAGGCTTCTCATTTTTTTCTTCCATGACCACATACATGCAAAAAAATTCAGATAAAAAGCTTAAGTGACGCATCTAACCGGGCACAGTGAAAATTTATATAATCATAAAAAACTGGGGAGTGAAAAATATGAAAAATAGATGAATTTCATTAAAAAACAATGCAATGCAATCAATTTACTGCGAATAAATGAGAGTAACCTGCCAATATACCGGCTGAATTCCGCCAGATTAAACCGGGAAGTTCCTCAATAGAAATCATTTAAATAATTTGAATACTATGCTATTTCCGCATTGCGGCAAATAGCCTTGGCAATATCGGCAGAACGGGTGAGCGAACGAATTTCGCTAAAAATTTCGCTGGCTTCGCTATATTCTTTACGTAAATAGCCTAACCATTGTTTAATTCGCGCCACATGGTAAAGGCCGGTATCGCCCTGTTTTTCCAGATAGGCATATTTCAGCAACAGTTGCATTACCTCAGGCCATGGCATCCGCGGTTCGTTATATTTCACCACCCGGCTCAGGTTCGGTATATTCAGGGCGCCGCGCCCCAACATCACCGCATCGCAGCCAGTTGCTTGCAGACAATTCTGCGCGCTTTGATAGTCCCAGATTTCGCCGTTGGCAATCACCGGTATCGTCAGGCGGCGGCGAATTTCGCCAATCGCCTGCCAGTTGATGCGCTCGGCTTTATAACCGTCTTCTTTGGTGCGGCCATGCACCGCCAGCTCCGTCGCGCCGGCCTGCTGCACGGCATCGGCAATTTCCAGGCTGTAATGGGATGAATCCCACCCCAGGCGCACTTTTACCGTCACCGGCAGATGCGCCGGCACGGCGGCGCGCATCGCCTTCACCCCTTGGTAAATCAGCTCCGGCTCTTTGAGCAGCGTCGCCCCGCCGCCGCTGCCGTTAACCGTTTTGGACGGGCAGCCGCAGTTCAGATCAACACCATAAGAACCCAGCGCCACCGCCCGGGCCGCGTTTTCCGCCAGCCACTGCGGGTATTGGCCAAGCAGTTGAACACGCACCAGAGTGCCGGACGGGGTACGGCTGGCATGGCGCAATTCCGGGCACAGCCGGTAGAACAATTTTTCCGGCAACAGTTGGTCGACAACGCGCAGGAACTCGGTGATGCAAAGATCGTAATCGTTCACTTCGGTGAGTAATTCACGCACCAAAGAATCGAGCACTCCTTCCATCGGAGCCAGTAACACACGCATGAACAAACCACCCCAGCAAAAAAGACGCGCAATAATACGAGCTAATGCCTGCGCGCGACAAGCCCATCATGCAACAATCCGCCGCGGTACCGGCGCGCCATCGACAAAAGCCTGAATATCCTCCACCGCCTGCTGAAAGTAAGTTCGGTAGTTGCTGTCGGCGACATAACCCAGGTGCGGCGTCGCCAGCACGTTAGGCAAGCGGCGCAACGGATGGTTGGCCGGCAGCGGTTCTTGCTCAAACACGTCCAGGCCGGCGCCGGCGATCCAGCCCTGCTGCAAGGCCTCAAGCAAGGCCGGCTGATCCACAATGGCCGCCCGCGAGGTATTAATCAGGAACGCTCCGGGCTTCATTGCGCGCAGTTCGTTCCGCCCCACCAGGCCGCGGCTGCGTTCGCTCAACACCAGGTGCACGGAAAGCACATCGCTTTGCTCGAACAGCGCCTGTTTGGATGGCGCCAGGGCTACGCCCACTTCGGCCGCCCGCAGTGCCGTCAGGTTCTGGCTCCAGGCGATAACGCGCATGCCAAACGCCTGCCCTACCGCCGCCATTCGGCTGCCGATTTTGCCAAGCCCCAGCAGCCCGAGGGTTTTGCCATACAGGCTGACTCCCACCTGCTGTTGCCACGGCCCGTTGTGGCGCAGGCCGCTGCTTTCCGTCATCAGGTGTTTGGTCAGGCCGAGGATTAACGCCCAGGTCAATTCCATCGGCGGAGCGGAACCGCTGTCGGTTCCGCACACCACCACGCCCTGGCGCGCCGCGGCGGCCAAATCCACCGCGGCGTTGCGCATCCCCGAGGTCACCAACAACTTCAGCGCCGGCAAACGGGCCAATAACGTTGCGGTGATCGGCGTGCGCTCACGCATAATCACCACAATCGCGCAATCGTTGATCCGTGCGGCCAGTTGCGCCTCGTCGGCAATATGTTCGCGCAAGCTAAACACCTCAACCCGATCGGCAAGCGGCGCCCAATCCGCCATCGCCAGCGCCACCTGCTGGTAATCGTCGAGTATGGCACATTTGAGTTTCATTCATTTTCCCCTCGCCGGCGCATTCCGCCGCATTACAGCGTAGTACGGATCGAGCCGTTCAACTGCAACAAACGGCGCCGGCACGCCGTTAATGCCGGGCGGTTAACATTTTCGCAAGCGGCCGGCGGGGAAATGACGATAAAAAAATGCCAGCCGGATCGCTCTGGCTGGCATTGAAAGAACCGTGCGCGTGGTATTCGCGCCGCGTTATTTATTCCGCAGGCTTACGGCTGCGCGGGCGGCGTGATGGCGCACCGCTGCGGCGCTGGCCTTCACCCTGCGGGCGCGCATGGCCGCCTTCGCGGCTTTCGCGTTGGCCGCCGCCGTTGGCAGAGCGCTGACCGCCGCCTTGGCTACGGCGCTGCCCACCACCATTGCCGCGCGGTGTACCACGCCCGCCGCCCTGGCGGCCGTTGATGATCGGCTCCGCCTTGATGGACGGATCCGGTTCATAGCCGGGGATAGCAATGCGTGGGATCTCGCGTTTCAGCAGCCGTTCGATATCGCGCAGCAGTTTGTGCTCATCCACGCAAACCAGTGAAACGGCTTCGCCGGTACGTTCGGCACGGCCGGTACGGCCAATACGGTGCACGTAGTCTTCCGGCACGTTAGGCAGCTCGTAGTTCACGACGTGCGGCAACTGATCGATATCCAGACCGCGGGCGGCGATATCGGTCGCAACCAGCACGCGGATCCTGCCGTCTTTAAAATCGGCCAACGCACGGGTGCGCGCGCCCTGGCTCTTGTTGCCGTGAATGGCAGCGGCGGTAATGCCGTCCTTATTCAACTGCTCCGCCAGGTGGTTAGCGCCGTGCTTGGTGCGGTTAAACACCAGCACCTGGCGCCAGTCGCCGGCGCCGATCATGTGGGAAAGCAGCTCGCGCTTGCGCTTTTTATCCACAAAGTGCACGCTCTGCGCCACTTGTTCAGAGGCGGTATTGCGGCGCGCCACTTCAACGGAGGCCGGGTTATGCAGCAGTTTGCTCGCCAGCGCTTTGATATCGTCCGAGAACGTGGCGGAGAACAGCAAATTCTGGCGTTTTGACGGCAGCTTGGCCAGCACGCGGCGGATATCGTGGATGAACCCCATATCCAGCATGCGGTCGGCTTCATCCAGCACCAGAATTTCAATTTTCGACAGATCCACTGCGTTCTGGTGTTCCAGATCCAGCAGGCGCCCCGGCGTTGCCACCAGAATGTCGACGCCGCCGCGCAGCTTCATCATCTGCGGGTTGATGCTCACACCGCCGAACACCACCAGCGAACGCAGGCGCAGGTGTTTGCTATACGCCACGACGTTTTCGCCGATCTGCGCCGCCAATTCACGGGTTGGCGTCAGGATCAGCGCCCGCACCGGGCGACGGCCTTTGACCGCATGGTCATGTTTGCTCAGCAATTGCAGTAACGGCAGGGTAAAACCGGCGGTTTTCCCGGTGCCGGTCTGGGCGCTGGCCATCAGATCGCGGCCTTCCAATACCACAGGAATGGCCTGACGCTGAATTGGCGTAGGTTCGCGATAGCCCTGTTCTTCAACAGCGCGCAGAATTTCAGCACTTAAGCCGAGGTTTTCAAATGACATAGTAGAGAAAAACTCCAGATCCCCCCTAACCTGAACATCAGTTCGGTGCAGTTTCCTGGGAGGATGATCAGACGGGGCATAAGGATGTGCCCGGCATTCAGCCGCTGGCAACATTCCCGGGATGACCACGAGGGATTGGCACAAACTGCAGTGCACCAAGCGTGTGATTGTAGCAGAAGTCGAAGAAAAAAAAGCAATTTTACGTGATGAAACGCACAATGCCGCTGCAACACGCGATAAACGCCATCAAACCTGGCTGACCGCGCAGGAGAAAAACGCGCGGGCCGGTTTACATGGCCCACTACGAGGCCTAAAGTTAATCATATGATTGATTAATTTTTATGGATGCGTGTGATGCCTTCAGCGGAGAATAAACAGGTTGCCAGCCAGGCACGTGGCGAACAGGCGCGCCAGCAGCTGATCGCCGCCGCCATCGAGGTGTTTGGCGAATACGGCCTGCGCGGCGCCACGACGCGGGAAATCGCCCGGCTGGCCGGGCAAAATATCGCCGCCATCACCTACTACTTCAATTCAAAAGAAGGCCTGTATCGTGCCGTAGCACAGTGGATCGCTGATTTTTTCCAGCAGGCATTCAGCCCGCTGGCCGAAGAAATTGAGCGTTTCTGGCTGTTGCCGGCCGCGCAGCGCCCGCCTGAAAGCTACCTGCACTACCTTAAGCGCGGGCTGTTGATGCTAAGTGAACTGATGACTCAGCCGCAAACCATCAAGATAAGCAAAATCATGTCGCGCGAGCAATTGTCGCCCACCGATGTCTTCCCGCTGATCCACGAGCAGATAACGGCGCCGGTCCATAGCCAACTGTGCCGGTTGATGGCGGCCAGCACCGGTATGGCGCCGGAATCAGACAAAGTCGTGCTGCATACCCATGCGCTGATCGGCGAAGTACTGGCGTTCCGCGTGGCGCGGGAAACCATCTGCCGGCAGGCCGGCTGGCAACAAATTGGCGAGGAACAGGCGGCGCAGATCAGGGCCGTGTTAGTTGAACATATCGATCTTCTGGTTCACGGGTTGCATCAGCGCTATAGCGCATAAAAACGCTGGCAGGGAGTGTTATGAACAAGAAAAGAAGTGCCGTTGTGGTGGTGGCTATTCTGGCAATCGCCGCCGTCGTCTATGGATTTTTATCTTACCAGCAGCGGCAAAACACACCGCTGACGCTGTACGGTAACGTCGATATCCGCACCGTTAATCTCGGTTTCCGCGTTGATGGCCGCCTGGCTTCGCTGGCGGTTGATGAAGGCGATCGCGTCCAACCGGGGCAACCGCTCGGCAAACTGGACGATGGCCCCTATATCAACGCACTGCGGCAAGCAGAAGCCAACGTCGGCAGCGCACAGGCCAAGCTGGATCTGCTGCTGGCCGGCTACCGCAATGAAGAGATCGCCCAGGTGCGCGCAGAGGTGGCGCAGCGGCAATCGGCGTTCAGCTATGCCGACAGCTTTTTAAAACGCCAGCAGGGGCTGTGGGCCAAAAATGCCACGTCGGCAGACGCCCTGGAAGATGCCCGCACCGCGCGCAACCAGGCGCAGGCCAATCTGCAAGCGGCGAAAGATAAACTCACCCAATACCAAAGCGGCAACCGCCCGCAGGAAATCGAACAGGCCAGGGCCGTTCTGGCCCAAAGCCAGGCGGCATTGGCGCAGGCGCAACTCAACCTGCAGGATACCGCCCTGCTTGCCCCCTCCGCCGGTACGGTGCTGACCCGTGCGGTGGAGCCAGGCACCATGCTTAGCGCCAGCAGCACTGTGTTCACCGTTTCGCTAACCAACCCGGTTTGGGTACGCGCCTACGTCAGCGAAGCCCACCTGGGCCAGGCGGCGCCGGGCACCCAGCTTGCCATTTACACCGACAGCCGGCCGGATAAGCCCTATCACGGCAGGATCGGTTTTGTTTCCCCCACCGCCGAGTTCACGCCAAAAAGCGTCGAAACGCCAGACCTGCGCACCGATCTGGTCTACCGCCTGCGCGTGGTGGTGACCGACGCCGACGATGCGCTGCGCCAAGGGATGCCAGTGACGCTGCGCTTTGACAACGGCGCCGCCCAGTAGGATTCGGCGCAGGCTGCCCGGCAGCCTGCAAACGCTATACCTCGTTGATAGCTTCTGACGTTAGGGATGTCATGGAACAGGCACATGTGATTGAGCTGGAAGCGCTGGAAAAACGCTTTCCGTCACTCGAAAAACCGGCGGTCGCCAGCCTGACCACCACGCTACGCAGCGGTGCGGTGACCGGCCTGGTCGGGCCGGACGGCGCGGGCAAAACTACGCTGTTGCGCATGCTGGCCGGGCTGTTGAAACCCAGCAGCGGCCAACTGCGCGTCGCCGGGTTGGATCCGATCGCCCAGGATCGTCAACTGCACGCCATTCTTGGCTATATGCCGCAAAAATTCGGCCTGTATGAAGACCTGACGGTGATGGAAAACCTGACGCTGTATGCCGATCTGCGCGGCGTCACCGGCGAAGCGCGCCAGCAAACCTTCAAACAACTGCTGGAATTTACCGATCTCACCCACTTTACCGATCGCCTGGCCGGCAAGCTTTCCGGCGGCATGAAGCAAAAGCTGGGGCTGGCATGTACGCTGGTTGGTCAGCCGCAGGTGCTGCTGCTGGATGAGCCTGGGGTGGGCGTCGATCCGATCTCGCGCCGCGAACTGTGGCGTATGGTGCATGAACTGGCCAACGACGGCATGCTGATCCTTTGGAGCACCTCTTATCTTGATGAGGCCGAACAATGCCGGGAAGTGCTGCTGATGAATGAAGGCGAATTGCTGTTCAGCGGCGCGCCGCAGGCGCTGACCCAACGCATGGCCGGCCGTTCGATCCTGCTTGATGCGCCGGGCGACAACCCGCGCGCACTGTTACAGCGCGCGATTTGCTTGCCGGCGGTCACCGACGGGGTGATCCAGGGCAAATACCTGCGCCTGATGCTAAAACCCACCGCCGAACACCAGCAGATATTACAAGCGCTGGATCTGCCAAAGGCCGAACTGCATGAAGCCGAGCCGCGTTTTGAGGATGCGTTTATCGATCTGCTCGGCGGCGGCCCCAACAGCCGCTCGGCGTTGGCGGAGATTATGCCGACGGTGCAAGGCGACAGCACGGAAACCGTGATTGAAGCGCAAGGGCTGACCAAAAAATTTGGCAACTTCGCCGCCACCGATAACGTGGATTTCAAAGTACAGCGCGGCGAAATCTTCGGCCTGCTAGGGCCAAACGGCGCGGGCAAATCCACCACCTTCAAAATGATGTGTGGCCTGTTGACGCCCAGCGGCGGTAAGGCTCTGGTGCTGGGGATGGATTTAAAAACCAGCTCCGGCAAAGCACGCCAGCGCCTGGGCTATATGGCGCAAAAATTCTCGCTGTACGGCAACCTGACGGTGGGGCAAAACCTGAAGTTCTTTTCCGGGGTGTATGGCCTCAGCGGCAAAAAGCAGCGCGATAAAATCGATGAGATGTCGCGCGCATTTAACTTCGGCCCGATTATCGACCAAACCCCGGACTCGCTGCCGCTGGGGTTTAAGCAGCGCCTGGCGCTGGCCTGCGCGCTGATGCACGAACCCGATATTCTGTTCCTCGACGAACCCACCTCGGGGGTCGATCCGCTAACCCGGCGTGAATTCTGGCTGCATATCAACGGCATGGTGGATAAAGGCGTGACGGTCATGGTGACCACCCACTTCATGGACGAGGCGGAATATTGCGATCGCATCGGGCTGGTGTATCACGGCAAGATTATCGCCGCCGGCACGCCGGACGATCTTAAACACCAGGTCGCCAGCGAACAGAATCCCAATCCCTCAATGGAAGATGCGTTTATTGAGCTGGTGCAAGGCTACGATCGGCAGGAGAAAACATCATGAGCGAAGGCAGCAGCTTTTCCTGGCGGCGTTTGCGCGCGCTGTGCCTGAAAGAAACCCGCCAGATCCTGCGCGATCCCAGCAGCGGGCTGATCGCGTTCGTCATTCCGCTGCTGCTGCTGTTTATCTTCGGCTACGGCATCAATCTGGATTCCAGCAAACTGCGGCTGGGCATTTTGCTTGAACAGCAAAACGAAGAAGCACGGGATCTGGTCAGTGCGTTTACCGGATCGCCGTATATCGATCCGACCGTCAGCGATAACCGGCAGGCGTTGATCCAGAAAATGCAGGCCGGTGAGATCCGCGGGCTGGTGGTGATCCCCACTGATTTTGCCCAACGTATGGCGCGCCCTTACGATCAGGCACCGATCCAGGTCATCACCGACGGCAGCGAACCCAACACAGCCAACTTTGTGCAGGCCTATACCCAGGGGGTATGGCAGATCTGGCAGCAGCAGCGCGCTACCGATCGCGGGCAGGAGGATAAACCGCTGATCGAGATCCAGATGCGCTACTGGTTCAACCCGGCGGCGATAAGCCAGCACTTCATCATTCCTGGGGCGATCACCATCATCATGACGGTGATCGGCGCGATCCTGACCTCGTTGGTGATCGCCCGCGAGTGGGAGCGCGGCACCATGGAGGCCCTGCTGTCGACGCAGGTGACGCGCGGCGAGCTGCTGCTCTCCAAACTGCTGCCCTACTATCTGCTGGGTATGCTCGCCATGGCGTTGTGTATGGTGATATCGCTCTTCGTGCTCAAGGTGCCTTACCGCGGCTCGTGGCTGATTCTGTTTATCATCAGCAGCCTGTTCCTGGCCAGCACGCTCGGCATGGGGCTGCTGATTTCTTCCGTAACGCGCAATCAGTTCAACGCGGCGATGGTGGCGCTGAACGCCGCTTTCCTGCCTTCAATCATGCTTTCGGGGTTTATTTTCCAAATCGACAGTATGCCGGCGGTAGTGCGCGCCTTCACCTACCTCATTCCGGCGCGCTACTTCGTCAGTACCCTGCAAACGCTGTTTTTGGCTGGGAATATCGGCACGGTGCTGATCATCAATCTGCTGTTGCTGATCGCTTCTGCGGTGGTGTTTATCGGGCTGACGGCCTGGAAAACCCAGCGGCGGTTGGATTAAGGGGGGAGCATGTTGCACCGCTTATTAACGCTTATTATCAAGGAACTGCAAACGCTGCTGCGCGATCCGCAAACCCGCATCATTCTGATCATGCCGGTGCTGGTGCAGGTGTTGTTGTTCCCGTTCGCCGCCACGCTTGAAGTCACCAATGCCACGATCGCCATTTACAGCGAAGACAACGGCCAGGCTTCGATCGAGCTGACCCAGCGCTTTGCCAAAGCCAAAGCCTTCTCGCAGGTTTTGCTGCTGCGCAACCCGCAGGAAATTCAGTCCACACTCGACAACCGGAAAGCACTGTTGCTGATCCGCTTTCCGGCGCAGTTTTCACGTGATATTGCCACCGGCAACACCGCGCCGCTGCAATTGATTCTGGATGGCCGCAACTCGAACAGTGCGCAGATTGCCGCCAATTATGTCCAGCACATCGTGCAGGATTATCAGGAAGCGTTGATCGGCGGCCGGCAAAAACCCAATAACAGCGAGCTGGTGGTGCGCAACTGGTATAACCCCAACCTGGATTACAAATGGTTTGTGGTTCCGTCCCTGATCGCCATGATTACCACCATCGGCGTGCTGATTGTCACTTCGCTTTCTGTGGCGCGCGAGCGTGAACAGGGCACGCTGGAACAGCTGCTGGTCTCCCCGCTCACCACCTGGCAAATCTTTATCGGCAAGGCCGTGCCGGCGCTGATTGTCGCTTCGTTCCAGGCATCCATCGTGCTGTTGATCGGTATTTTCCTGTTCCAGATCCCGTTCGCTGGCTCCCTGCTACTGTTTTATGGCACCATGCTGGCCTACGGGCTGTCCCTGGTGGGCTTCGGCTTGTTGATCTCGGCGCTGTGCGCAACCCAGCAGCAGGCGTTTATCGGCGTATTCGTGTTTATGATGCCGGCGATCCTGCTTTCAGGCTATGTTTCGCCGGTGGAAAATATGCCGGTGTGGCTGCAGAACCTGACCTGGATTAACCCAATCCGTCACTTTACCGACATCACCAAGCAGATTTATTTGAAAGACGCCAGCTTCGGCATTATTTGGCACAGCCTGTGGCCGTTACTGGTGATCACCGTCACCACCGGCAGCGTGGCTTATGCCATGTTCCGGCGTAAAATCGCCTGAGAGCGGGGCTGCGATAACGGTGTTTGTCTTGTCATCGATTATTCATGGAGGCGTTTTGACAGAAGCAGTTAAAGACAATGAATTCAATAAAATGACCCGTTTTGGCTTCCGGCTTGCCGGCATTAGCCTGCTGTTGGTCATGCTGATTTTTGCGGCCGGTTTTTTTCTGCCGGAAGACAGCGGAGAGTGGCTTGATCTGGTGGTGCTAGCCATGGCCGGCGTGAATGTGATTGCGAACTTCGTGGTGTTCTATTTCGCCATCATCGGGCTATTCAAATCGTCATTGAAATGGCGGGCGCTATTTTCTTTACTGATCGCACTGGCGATTTTTGCACTCTATCTCATCGCTATCGCCTTCGCATCCTCATAAGGACAGCCGTGATAGCCAAAGAGGGCAATCCGTTTGCCCTTTTCTGCCCATTAGCGCTGGGCGATTCTTGCCGCCGACGCTTTGGTTAAGCCTTCCAATGGGTTCCAGCTCTGAATGCCCTTCACTTCTTTCAGGTAATAGCTGTAGTTGGCGAGGCTGCCGCACGCACACGCATAGGCAACGTTCACGCCGCGCGCCCAGGCATCAAGGTTCACGCCATTGCTGTATTCAATCATCCCCAGGATTAAGTTGATGGCACATATCACCACAAACAGCACCAGGCCTTTCTTCCACAAGCCCAAAAGACAAAAATAAATAATGCCGAAGAAAAAGGCGTAAAAGTTCATGACGTATTTAATCCGCGCGAAGAACTTCATCTCCTTTAGCTTCCGCTGGTATTCAGGGGAAGTGACATTCCCACCGACGCTATCATATAAGGCAAAACGCGCTTGCCACTTTGGGCTTAGCTCTTTACTCATAAATCCCTCGTTACCATTATCATTGTGTTTTACTACTGCCATCCCATATAACCTGTTTATTCAACGCAATGCCTGGCGCAGTGTCAATAAAACGGCGTGAAAAAGCATGACTGTCGCTTAAGTAAACAGATAACAAAAGGCCCTGCAAAACAGGGCCCTTTGAGAAACAACGGTGCGGGTAGCAGCGAAGGATTAGCGATTAACGGCGGTTGCCGAAAATCCGCAGCAGCATCAGGAACAGGTTGATAAAGTCGAGATACAGCGTCAGCGCGCCGACAATCGCATATTTGCGGAAATGGTCTTTATCATCCGCGTTGAGCTGTTCGCCCATCGCTTTCAGTTTCTGGGTGTCGTAGGCCGTCAGGCCAACAAATACCACCACGCCGATGTAAGTGATCGCCCACATCAATGCGCTGCTTTTCAGCCAGATATTGACCAGCGACGCCAACACAATACCGATCAACGCCATAAACAACAGGCTGCCGAAGCCGCTCAGATCGCGCTTGGTGGTGTAGCCATACAGGCTCATGGCGCCGAACATCCCGGCGGTGACCACGAAGGTGCTGGCGATGGAAGAATAAGTGTAGGCAATGAAAATGCTGGAAAGCGTCAGCCCGGTCAACGCCGAATACAGCATAAACAGCGAAGTGGCCATCGCCCCGCTCAGGCGGTTAACCATGCCGGAAATAACGAACACCAGCGCCAATTGCACAATAATCAGCCCGAAGAAGGTGATCTGGCTGGAAAAAATAAAGTTGAGGATTGCAGGCGTGTTGGCCGCATACCAAGAGACAAACGCCGTCAGCAACAGGCCGCAGGTCATCCAGCCATACACCTGCGCCATATAGGCCTGAATGCCGCTGCCAGCACGTTCGACAATTGAACCATTAGAACGTGGATATCGGTCCATGACGGTTACCTTTTGCATGTTGAACAAGATTCGGGATAGCATATGCCATAGCCCTGCCGTTATTAAGAGTACCACAATAACGCACTGCCGGGAGCGCGCAGCGCTATTAATTACGCGCCGTTGAACAATGATTTACCTGCTCACCAGCGCTTCGCCGCCAGCGTATCCGCGGCACGCGCCTCCACCCAGCGCTCCCCCTGCCCGGTGGCTTCACGCTTCCAGAACGGCGCGCGCGTCTTCAGGTAATCCATAATAAATTCGGCGGCTTCAAAGGCCTGGCTGCGGTGCGCGCCGGTCACGCCGACGAACACAATTTCATCGCCGGGAAACAGCTCGCCGATCCGGTGAATCACCGCGACCCGCTGCAACGGCCAGCGTTGGCGGGCCTGTTCAACAATCTCGGCCAGCGTTTTTTCCGTCATGCCCGGGTAGTGTTCCAGCGTCAGCGCGCTGACATCGTCACCCAGGTTATGGTTGCGTACCTTGCCGGTGAAGGTCACTACCGCGCCATCGTCGGCGCACTGCGCCAGCCAGGCATATTCATCACCGACGTTAAACGGCGCATGGCCAACGCGAATACGGGTATTGCTCATGGTTAGCCCCCGGTTACCGGTGGAAAGAACGCCACCTCGTCGCCGGCGCACAGCGGGTGGTCCAGCGGAACCAACGCCTGATTGACCGCCGCCAACAGCTTGCCGTTTTCCAGCGCCAGCGCCCAGCGATCGCCACGCGCGCACAGCGCCTGGCGCAACGCATCCACGGTCGGGAAGTCTGCCGCCAGGCGCAGGCTGGACACGCCGACCAATTCACGCACCTGGGCAAAAAACAGAATATCAATCATGCACTATTCCACCTTGAAGTCGCCGGATTTGCCGCCGCTTTTCGCCAGCAGGCGTACGGGGCCGATCACCATGTCCTTTTGCACCGCCTTACACATGTCGTAAATGGTCAACGCCGCCACCGAAGCAGCGGTGAGCGCTTCCATTTCCACGCCGGTTTTGCCGCTAAGGCGGCAGCAGGTTTCGATGCGCACGCGGCTATGCGCCGGTTGCGCTTCCAAATGCACCTCGACCTTGCTCAGCATCAGCGGGTGGCACAATGGGATCAACTCCCAGGTGCGCTTCGCCGCCTGGATGCCGGCGATGCGCGCGGTAGCGAACACATCGCCCTTGTGATGGCGGCCTTCGACGATCATCGCCAACGTCTCGGCATGCATGGCGACAAACGCCTCGGCGCGGGCTTCCCGCACGGTATCCGCCTTGGCGGAGACATCCACCATATGGGCTTCGCCGGCGGCGTTAATATGGGTTAATTGGCTCATAAGGCTACTTTTTCACATGCGGCTGAAAATTACACGGGCGATGCCGCGCGTCCAGTTGTTCTTCGATAACCCGCTCCCACGCGGTGCGGCAGGCGCGGGTGGAGCCCGGCACGGCAAAAATCACGGTACGGTTGGCGATGCCGGCCAGCGCGCGCGACTGAATAGTCGCCGTGCCGATCTCTTCATAAGAAACCATGCGAAACAGCTCGCCGAAACCTTCGATTTCCCGATCGAACAACGGCAACAGCGCCTGCGGGGTATTATCCCGTTCGGTAAACCCCGTGCCGCCGTTAACCAATACCGCCTGCACGTCATCGCTGGCGATCCAAAGCGAGATCTGCGCGCGGATCTGGTAAACATTGTCTTTGACCAACGCACGGGCCACCACCGTGTGGCCGGCTTCCTGCGCTGCCTGCTGCAAGTAGTCGCCGGAGGTATCCTCCGCTTCGCTGCGGCGATCGGACACCGTCATCACAGCGATGCGCAACGGAATAAATTCACTGCTGGTATGGCTCATAATGTGTCTCGCTCCTGCTGATGTGGTGCCGCGCGTTACCATTCGCGCCGGCATTAACCGCCGATAAACGACAAATTCTGCGTTATGCCGCTGTTGCCCTGGTGCAGGAAGTGGGTCTGCTTTTTGTTCAGCAGCCCGCCCTGAATGCGCAGCTTCAGCTGTTCCAGTTGGTTATCCGCCGCCAGCAGATCGCGCAGCGGGATCCCCTGCTCGCCAAACAGGCACAGATGCAGGTTGCCAATGGCGGATACCCGCAGGCGGTTGCAGCTGGCGCAGAAATCCTTCGCATAGGGCATGATTAACCCCACCTCGCCTTGGTAATCCGGGTGGCTGAACACCAGCGCCGGGCCATCGCTGCGCCCGCGCGGCAAACGGCACCACCCTTCACGTTCCAACTGCCGGCGGATCACATCGCCGGAGACATGGTGTTTGCGAAACAGCTGCCCGCCTTCGCCGGTTTCCATCAGTTCAATAAAGCGCAGTTGAATCGGGCGATCCTTAATCCAGCGCAGAAAAGCGCCGAGCTGATGGTGGTTCACGTCGCGCATCAGCACCGCGTTGACTTTCACCTTGCGGTAACCGGCGGCAAAGGCGGCATCAATGCCGGCCATCACCTGCTGAAAACGATCCTGGCCGGTAATGGCGTGAAACTGGCGGGCATCCAGGCTATCAACGCTGACGTTAATCGCCGTTAACCCGGCGTCACGCCAGCGTTCTACGTCGCGCGCCAAACGGTAACCGTTGGTGGTCACGGCAAGCTGGCGAACCATCGGGTTTTCGCGCACGGCGGCAATAATCTCAGTAAAGTCGCGCCGCAGCGACGGCTCGCCACCGGTCAGGCGCACTTTCTCCGTCCCCAGTTCGGCAAACGCGCGGCTCACCCGCCGGATCTCATCCAGTGAAAGAAAGGTTTTCGGACTGCCGTTCGGCTGATAGCCGCCCGGTAAACAGTAGGTGCAACGAAAATTGCACACATCGGTGATCGACAGGCGCAAATAGTAAAACTTGCGCGCAAAAGCATCAGTGAGTTGCGGCACCATAACACCTTTCCAAATACGGGAGATGCCGGCGTTTCCACTGGCACCCTGGTGGCAGGCTTCGCCACGGCCCAAACGCCATATTGTTCGATGGGAACAACACAGGCCCAAGGGCTAGGAGTTTTGATTTCAGCCCGGCAAACAGCCGCTGCCGGGATAAAACCGCGGTTTTCGGCAGAATTCTAGCGCCAATTCCCGGCGATAGCCAACGGGCAATTTCGTTATATAATAATGTAGATAGCGTTTTCGCCCGCACAGCTAACACATTAATCACGAAAAATGCCCGTTTCGCAGAGGGATCGGCTAAAGTCACGCATACGGCACGCGGTTTCGCGTTTTTTCATCGGATCGGTTAATTTAAGCAGGCAGTCAGCCCCTCTTTAAGGAAATTTATGCGTAATCGAACCCTGGCCGATCTGGATCGGGTGGTAGCTCTGGGCGGTGGCCATGGCCTTGGCCGCGTGATGTCTTCGCTCTCATCGCTCGGCTCCCGCCTGACCGGTATCGTCACCACCACCGACAACGGCGGCTCCACCGGCCGTATTCGCCGTTCAGAGGGCGGGATCGCCTGGGGGGATTTGCGCAATTGCCTCAACCAGCTGATTACCGATCCTAGCGTAGCATCGGCCATGTTCGAATACCGTTTTAGTGGTAGTGGTGAACTGGCCGGGCATAACCTGGGCAATTTGATGCTTAAAGCGCTGGAGAATCTCAGCGTGCGCCCGCTGGAAGCCATCAACCTGATCCGCAGCCTGCTGAAAGTGGACGCGCTGCTGATCCCGATGTCTGAGCAGCCGGTGGATCTGGTGGCCTACGATCGTGAAGGCAACCAGGTTTACGGCGAGGTCAATATCGATCGGCTAACCCACATGCCGCAAGCGCTGCTGCTTTCCGCCCCGGTGCACGCCACGCGCGAAGCGCTGGACGCCATAGCGCAGGCCGATGTGATCCTGATTGGCCCAGGCAGCTTCCTCACCAGCCTGATGCCGCCGCTGTTGCTGGCGGATCTGGCTCAGGCGTTGCGGCGCAGCAGCGCCAATGTGATTTATATCAATAACCTGGGGCGTGAGCTTAGCGTCGCTGCGGCGTCGCTGTCATTGAAAGACAAGCTGAATATGATGGAAGAACATATCGGCCGCAGGATGATCGATGCGGTGATCGCCTGCCCCGCGGCCGATACCCGTCAGGTGCAGGATCGCGTTGTGATCCAGCAAGCGCTGGAAGCCAGCGATATCCCTTACCGCCACGATCGCCAACTGCTGCGCCAGGCGTTGGATCGCGCCCTCTCCGCGCTGGCCGCCCGCCGTTGATCGTGCAAGAAACGCCGTTTAATCGCGGCCGCGCCGCCACGGGTTATCGCTGACGGTGCGAATATACAACTCTTCGACCTGCTTGCGCGCCCACGGCGTGCGGCGCAAGAACTTCAAACTGGATTTAATGCTCGGATCGCTGCGAAAACAGTTGATGCGAATACGCTCCGCCAGCCCCGGCCAACCATACTCGGCCACCAGTGCGTTCAGCAACTGCTCCAGCGTGATGCCATGCAGCGGATCTTTTGAGGGGAAGATGGTCATATCGGCAGCTCGTTTTTTTATTGGCCGCACACCATAATCAGCTTTGGCCGGTGCGGCAAGGACTTTTGTTTCCCCAGCGTTGGCGGGGTTAGCGGGGCCAAATACGGCCCCGCGGCGTTATACATCAGGAAATGGCGATAAACTGTTCGCGCAGCTGCTGGATCTCATCGCGCAGTGCCGCCGCCTGCTCAAACTCCAGGTTCTGTGCATGGGTATACATTTGCGCTTCCAGCTCGCGGATTTTCTTCTCGAGCGCTTTTGGCGACAGCAGCTGATTCTGCAGCTGGCTTGCCGTTTTGCCTTTGCCCTTCGCCAGATTTTTACCGTTGACCGGCTGGCCGATTTGCAGAATATCGCCGATCTTTTTATTCAGGCCTTTCGGCGTGATGCCTCTCTCGGCGTTGTAAGCCTGCTGTTTGGCACGGCGGCGCTCGGTTTCACCAATCGCCTTTGCCATGGAATCGGTAATTTTGTCGCCGTAAAGGATCGCCTTGCCGTTCAGGTTACGCGCCGCACGGCCGATGGTCTGGATCAGTGAGCGTTCTGAACGCAGAAAGCCTTCTTTATCGGCGTCCAGAATCGCCACCAGCGAAACCTCCGGCATATCCAGCCCCTCACGCAGCAGGTTGATGCCCACCAACACATCGAATTCCCCCAGGCGCAAATCACGGATGATCTCAACGCGCTCCACGGTATCGATATCCGAGTGCAGGTAACGCACGCGCTCACCGTGCTCTTCCAGATATTCCGTCAGATCTTCCGCCATCCGTTTGGTCAGCGTGGTCACCAACACACGTTCGTTGATCGCCGCCCGCTTGCGGATTTCAGACAGCAGATCGTCCACCTGCGTGGCGACCGGCCGCACTTCGATTTCCGGATCCAGCAGCCCGGTCGGCCTGACCACCTGATCGATAATTTCACCGCCGGATTTCTCCAGCTCATATTTGCCCGGCGTGGCGGAAACATAGATCGTCTGCGGCGCCAGCGCTTCAAACTCTTCAAAACGCATCGGGCGGTTATCCAATGCGGAAGGCAGGCGGAAGCCATACTCCACCAGCGTTTCCTTGCGTGAACGGTCACCCTTGTACATACCGCCGATCTGCGGGATCGTCACGTGGGATTCATCCACCACCAGCAGGCCATCCGCCGGCAGGTAATCGAACAGCGTGGGCGGCGGCTCGCCCGGCCCGCGCCCGGAAAGGTAACGCGAGTAGTTTTCAATGCCGGAGCAATAGCCCAGTTCGTTCATCATCTCCAAATCAAACTGGGTGCGCTGCGTCAGGCGCTGTTCTTCCAGCAGCTTGTTATTGGCCAACAGCACTTTGCGCCGATCGGCCAGCTCCAGTTTGATCTCTTCCATCGCCTGCAAAATACGTTCGCGCGGCGTGACGTAGTGCGTCTTGGGGTAAATGGTGAACCGCGGCACCACCTGCTGAACCTGACCAGTGAGAGGATCAAACAGCGACAGCCGCTCGACTTCCTCGTCGAACAACTCCACGCGCAGCGCCAGCTCGTCGGATTCCGCCGGAAAGATATCGATCACTTCGCCGCGCACGCGGAAGGTAGCACGCTGAAAGGCCTGATCGTTGCGGGTATACTGCAGCTCCGCCAGCCGGCGCAGGATCGAACGTTGATCGATAATCATCCCGTTGGTCAGGTGCAGCATCATCTTCAGGTACAGATCCGGATCGCCCAAACCGTAGATAGCGGACACCGACGCCACCACCACCACATCGCGGCGCTCCAGCAATGCCTTGGTGGCCGACAAACGCATCTGCTCAATGTGCTCGTTCACCGAGGCGTCTTTTTCGATAAAGGTATCGGAGCTCGGCACATAGGCTTCCGGCTGGTAGTAATCGTAATAAGAGACAAAATATTCCACCGCGTTCTCCGGGAAGAACTCTTTCATCTCGCCATACAGCTGCGCCGCCAGCGTTTTATTCGGCGCCAGCACCATGGTTGGCCGATTGAGATCGGCAATCACATTGGCGATCGTGAAGGTTTTGCCCGAGCCGGTTACCCCCAGCAACGTCTGATGCGCCAGGCCGTCTTCCAGCCCTTCTTCCAGTTTGCGGATGGCCTCCGGCTGATCGCCGGCCGGTTTGAACTCAGAATGCAGTTTGAACAGTTTACTCATCAGACTAGGCAACCCCGTGAGAAATGCGCGCAGGCGGCTCGTGAATCGCTTCACTGAGCAGCCCTTAAGTATGGAAAACGCCGGCGAATTGCGCCAGTGCCTTTATGATACTGGATATAAAACCAGCTTCAAGCAGATTTAGCCGGCGCGGTTGCCCCAAGATCGGCCAGCCATGCACCGTGGCCCGGCTTTACGCGCACACCGGCGATGACAATACGGTGACATTTTTATTGTCAATCACAGATTTATCCCCAAAACCCGCCCTATATTAACTTATCAGTAACACAACGGTAAAAATCCAGGCAAACGCATCCGATCCTTCAGGCATCGCTTGATTTTAATTAATTATTTGATAAATATATAGTTTAATAAAAAGATGAGAATACGGGCAACGCGAACACAACCCGCGCCGGCTCTCGCTTTAGGCCGCTTTTCTAAATCTAATGCACAAGGTTATCCACAGGAATAGTGGATAACTCTTACCACCCCGCCAACCACGGGAGCTCCAGAAAGACCCCCTTTCGGTTACCAAAACGGTTTAAAGGGTCTTTTTAGTGATTTTTTTCATAAAAAAATCGCTGTGTTTATGCCGATTAATGCTAATAAACCGGCCCGGCCGAAATTCATTTTCCACTTTCAACCGCCGCATGGGGTTGTTGCCTGCCCGATGGGTGAAATCCTGTGCACCATAACCAATCCCGGCAGCACCGCAAAAGTGCACACTCGGCGCTTACCGCCCAAACTTTGGCTGCGCCGCCTTTCCGCCAGCCCGCCCCGCCCCTGCCGCCCGGTTAACACCGCGCTAACAAGACGCTTTTTTATCGCCGCGATAAAGTTGGCCTGCTAATTGCAAAACCCCGTTAAGGATAGACAGCGTGGATAGAGAGCGAATCCCGCCTGTGCGATAGAATCCTCTGCTTGAATCGGCCCGTTACCGGTAAAACAAATCACCGCTAACGCAGTCATAAAAGCGAAACATAACGGGAATTCGGCTTTTCATGGCCATTTTTTCCTGAATATTAAATTTTAGCGGCCTTTCTGCGCTAACCCCCTATGGTTGCCGGAACGGCATTTTATTCTGGCCGTTAATACACTTGGGAAAGAAACCGCTAACGCGGCGAGTACAGTTAAGGAGTGTGGATACACACAGGACGTTGACGTTTGAGTGCCATGCCGGGCGTTACGCCAGTGCCATTGAGGCGCACATCCACAAGTGCCAGGCCTTTGAGGAGAATGCCGATGTTAAGTTTAAGGTCGTTAAACCAGTATTACGGACAAAATCATACGCTGTGGGATATCAACCTGGAGTTGCCGCGCGGCCAATGTACCACCCTGCTTGGCCGTAACGGCGTGGGTAAAACCACGCTGGTCAACTGCATTATGGGCCACTTGCCGGTGGTCAGCGGCAGTATGACCTGGCAGCCTATGGATGCGCCGCCGCAAAACCTGCTGCAACAGCCGGTGGAAACCCGTGCGGCGCTGGGTATCAGCTATGTGCCGCAAGGGCGGCAAATCTTTTCCCAGTTTAGTGTGGAAGAAAACCTGCAGGTGGCGTTGATGGCGGGGCGTGATAAACCGCATCGTATCCCGCCGTTGGTCTATGATCTGTTCCCCAATCTGTACGATATGCGCTCCCGCCGCGCCGGCGATCTGTGCGACGGCGAACAGCAGCAGTTGGCGATTGGCCGGGCGCTGGTACTGGAGCCGGAATTGCTGATTCTGGATGAACCCACGGCCGGCATTCAGCCGTCTATCGCGGCGGATATCACCAATGTGATCCGTAAAATCAACCGCGATCTGGGGATGACCATCCTGCTGGTGGAACATTCATTGCCGTTCGTACGCCGCGTGGCGGATCGTTTCTGCCTGATGGATAAAGGCCGTAACGTGGCTAATGGCACGCTGGAACAGTTGGATGAGGAATTGATTAATGCCTATCTGGCAGTGTAAACAAACAGGGCGCAACGTGTACGCTGCGCCCTGCTATTAGGTTCAGGCCGGCAACGCCCCTAAATCAAGATACTGGCCAAGCGGCTGCCGCTCAACCTGTGGCAAATGCGGGATTTCCCCCAACAGCGGCGCAGCCAGCATGCGGCGCAGGGTTGCCAGATACTCCTGATGACGAACCCCTGGCGCCACCACATCATTCGCGATCCAACCGGCCAATGTTAACCCCGCCTGCGCAATTGCCTGTGCGGTCAACACCGCATGGTTGATGCAGCCCAGCTTGATGCCCACCACCAAAATCACCGGCAGCCGTTCCGCCTTTACCCAATCAGCAAAGGTATAGCTTTCCGACAGCGGGGTGAACCAACCGCCAGCTCCTTCAACCAGCAGCCAGTCTGCGCGCTGCTCCAGATGACGCAACCCGGCGGATAAATGTGCCGGATCGATTGGCCGCGCTTCAGCGGCGCTGACGATGTGCGGCGACGTCGGCTCGGCGAAGGTGTAAGGGTTCACTTCACCATATTCCAGCGTGACGCCGCTGTTGGCCTGCAGCACCAGCGCGTCATCGTTGCGCAGCCCCTGCGCCGTCATCACGCTGCCGGAAGCCACCGGTTTATAGCCTGCGCTGCGGTACCCTTGCTGGTTCGCCGCCTGCAGCAGCGCACTGCTGGCCACGGTTTTTCCCACTTCGGTATCCGTCCCGGTGATAAACCAACGCTTAATCACGATAAATGACTCCATAGGCTAAATGATAACTGAGCGGAAACTGCCCGTGCTGGCGAGGGTAAGCGGCCTGCAATGCCGCCAGCCGCCGGCGGGAAAGCAGCCCGGCCCCGCGCCCGCCGTGCAGGTGCGTCGCGCCGATGCCTTTCAATGAGCGCATCAGCGCCATGACATCCGGGTAGGCCAGGGTTTGCCAGGCGGCCTGCAACTGATGGCGATAGGCGCCGCTTGCGGCGCCTATCTGCGCCAGCGGCAGAAAATCATTCACGTGGCGCTCGCCGTCAACCTGCTGCCAGGCATCCCCCAGCTCATACAGAGAACCTTGCGCCAGGGTGGAAAACAGGATCACCCCGCCCGGGCGAGTGACCCGATACAGCTCCGCCAGCGCTTGCGGCAAGCTGGCGCACCATTGCATCACCAGACTGCTGAAGCAGATATCCACCACGGCGTCCGGCAACGGGATGTGTTCGATATCCCCCAGCAGGTAATCGTCGGCCGCCTGTTGTTGATGGGCGTAAGCCAGCATGCCGGGAGCCAGATCGAGCGCGGTGACCCGTTTCCCCTGTTCGCGCCAGCGGCGGCTGAAATAGCCGGTGCCGCAACCGGCATCCAATACGTGGCGGCCGGCGTGCGCCGCCCCCATCCCCAGTAAGCGTTCACCAACGCTGCGCTGCAGGACGGCTGCGGTATCGTAGCTGCCGGCGGCGCGGCTGAAGGCCGAAGCGACCGCCTGTTTATTGACGGCGTCAAACGCTGACGGCATGCAGCACCTCCAGCAGGCGATCGATATCCTGTGGCTGGTGTGCCGCCGTCAGGGTGATGCGCAGCCGCGCACCGCCCGGCGGTACCGTTGGCGGGCGGATGGCGCTCACCCATAGGCCTTGCGCCCGCAAGCGCTGGGCCAGATCGAGCGCCCGCTGATTATCCCCCACCAGCAGCGGCTGGATGGCGGTTTGTGAATCGGTGAGCGTGAGCGGCATGCCCGCCACGCCGGTGCGAAAGCGCTGGATATGCGCCTGAAGGCGCGCACGCAACGCATCGCCCTGCTGGATACGCTGCAGCGCCGCCTGCAAAGCGCAAGCCTGTGCCGGCGGCATCGCGGTGCTGTAAATCAGATGGCGGGCAAACTGCAGCAGGTACTCGGCCAACGGTTCGTCGCACAGCACGGCAGCGCCGCTGACGCCGAACGCTTTGCCGAAGGTCGCCACCAACACTTCCGGCCGCACCCCCTGCTGCCAGCAACTGCCCCGGCCCTGCTCGCCGCACACGCCGATGCCGTGCGCGTCGTCAACCATCAGCCAGGCACCCGCCCGCCGGGTTAAACGGTGCAATTCAGCCAGCGGC
The DNA here is from genome assembly GCF_039540155.1 of Gibbsiella greigii. Taxonomy (NCBI): domain Bacteria; kingdom Pseudomonadati; phylum Pseudomonadota; class Gammaproteobacteria; order Enterobacterales; family Yersiniaceae; genus Gibbsiella; species Gibbsiella greigii. The sequence goes on along the minus strand of NZ_BAABEM010000047.1, from coordinate 63,988 downwards.
GCGCTGTCGCCGTCCATGCTGAAGACCCCTTCAGTCACCGCCAGCGTCTGGCCGCCGCAGGGTTTATCCAGCAGCGCCGCCAGCGACGCGGGCTGGTTGTGGTGAAAACGCCGCAGTTGCGCGGGTGAGTGAGCGGCCGCTTCCAGTAACGAGGCATGGCTCAGCTTATCCGCCAAAATGCGATCGTCCGCCTGCATCAACGCCGCCAGCAACGCCTGATTAGCTGCATAGCCGGAGATAAACAACAGCGCACGCGGATAGCCAAGCCATGCGGCGAGCTGTTGTTCCAGCGCGTAATGGGCTTCGCTATAGCCGGTCACGTGGCCGGAGCCGCCGCTGCCTACGCCATACCGCCGTGCCCCCTGCTGCCACGCGGCGATAACCGCCTCATCCTGGCTCAGACCAAGGTAATCATTACCGGAGAAATTGAGGTAATGTTCGCCGTTAAGCTGAATCAGGCGGCCATTCCCTCCCTGGTTAACCTGCCGGCTGCGATAGGCGGCGGCTTGCCGCCGCGCTTCCAGCCCCTGGGCAATACGCTGCTGCCAGTCCATTATGGCGCCGCGTTGTAATATTCAGCCGTGTCGGCATTCAGCAACTGCCGCGCCAGCACCTGCTGCTGTTGATTATCGCCATGTTCGGTTTCGGTTTGCTGCGGGTTCAGCCCCAGCTTGCGGAACAGTTGCAGGTCTTTGTCTTCTTCGGGGTTTGGCGTGGTCAGCAGCTTGCAACCATAGAAGATGGAGTTGGCGCCGGCCATAAAGCACATGGCCTGGGTCTGTTCATTCATCTGTTCACGCCCGGCGGACAGCCGCACGTAGGAAGACGGCATCATAATGCGCGCAACCGCGATAGTGCGGATAAAATCAAACGGATCAACGTCTTCGTTATCCGCCAGTGGCGTGCCCTTGACCTTCACCAGCATGTTGATCGGCACGCTTTCCGGTGGCTTGGGCAGATTGGCCAACTGCACCAGCAGGCCGGCGCGATCGCGCACCGTCTCGCCCAGCCCGACAATGCCGCCGGAGCAGACTTTGATACCGGCTTCACGCACTTTTTCCAGCGTATCCAAGCGCTCCTGATAGCTGCGGGTGGTGATGATGTTGCCGTAAAATTCCGGCGAAGTGTCCAGGTTGTGGTTGTAATAATCCAGCCCGGCTTCCGCCAGCCGCTCCGCCTGATCGTTATTCAGGGTGCCCAGCGTCATGCAGGTTTCCAGCCCCATGGCCTTCACGCCCTGCACCATTTGCTGCAGGTAGGGCATATCGCGCTCGTGCGGGTTTTTCCAGGCGGCGCCCATGCAAAAACGGGTGGACCCGGCGGCCTTGGCCTTGCGCGCCGAAACCAGCACCTGTTCCACCTGCATCAGGCGCTCGGCTTCCAGCCCGGTCTTGTAACGCGAGCTTTGCGGGCAATATTTGCAGTCTTCCGGGCAGGCGCCGGTTTTGATCGACAACAGCGTGCTCACCTGCACTTGGCGTGGGTCGAAGTGCTGGCGGTGCACGGTTTGCGCTTCAAACAACAGCTCAAGCAAAGGTTTTTCAAACAGGGCTTGGGCACGCCCTACGGTCCAGTGAATGCGGTCAGCCATTATGGCGTCTCCAAAATAAAAAAGTCTCGTCAGTTTAAATATTGTGGATATACTGTCAACCATTCGGTAATCAAATTGGTTTACAAGTATGTCGCTATCCCCTTCGGCGCTCGAATTTGATCGGCGCCACATCTGGCACCCCTACACCTCAATGAGCCATCCATTACCTTGCTACCCGGTGGAAGCCGCCAGCGGCGTAGAGCTGCAGCTGGCCGACGGGCGGCGCCTGGTGGACGGCATGTCATCCTGGTGGGCGGCGATCCACGGCTATAACCACCCGATCCTGAACCAGGCCGCCAGCCGGCAATTGGAAAAAATGGCGCACGTGATGTTTGGCGGCATTACCCATCCAAGCGCGATTGCGTTGTGCCAAAAATTGGTGGCGATGACGCCCGAGCGGCTGGAATGCGTATTCCTGGCGGATTCCGGCTCGGTGGCGGTAGAAGTGGCGATGAAAATGGCCTTGCAGTATTGGCAGGCGAAAGGCGAACGCCGGCAGCGCTTCCTGACGCTGCGCCATGGCTACCATGGCGACACGCTGGGCGCCATGTCGGTGTGCGATCCGGATAACTCCATGCATAGCCTGTATCAGGGCTATCTGGCGCCGCACTTGTTTGCGCGTGCCCCACAGAGCCGGTTCGGCGGCGTTTGGGATGAACAAGACATCACCCCATTCAAACAACTGCTGGAACAGCATGCCGGCGAAATTGCCGCGGTGATTCTGGAGCCGGTGGTGCAAGGCGCCGGCGGCATGCGCATCTATCACCCCACCTATTTACAACGCGTGCGTGAGCTGTGCGATCGCCATCAGGTACTGTTGATTGCCGATGAAATCGCCACCGGCTTTGGCCGCACCGGCAAGCTGTTCGCCTGTGAACACGCCGCGGTGGTGCCGGATATTCTGTGCCTGGGCAAAGCGCTGACCGGCGGCTACATGACGTTGTCCGCCACCCTGACCAGCCGACAGGTGGCGGAAACCATCAGCAACGGCGCGGCGGGCTGTTTTATGCACGGGCCGACCTTCATGGGCAACCCGCTGGCATGCGCGGTGGCTTGCGCCAGCCTGGACTTGCTGGCGGAGAACCGTTGGCAGCAGCAGGTTGCAGCGATCGAAACGCAGCTAAAACAGCAACTGTTGCCGCTGGCGCACATGCCGAAAGTCGCCGACGTGCGCGTACTGGGCGCCATCGGCGTGGTTGAGATGCATGACGCGGTGGATGTGGCGCAGTTGCAGCAAGGCTTTGTTGCGCGCGGCGTGTGGATCAGGCCGTTCGGCAAGCTCATCTACCTGATGCCGCCCTATATTATTCAGCCCGAACAGCTCAGCCGGCTCACGGCCGCGATTGCCGAAGCCGTGCGCTGACGCCCAGGCCCCGCCCGGGGCCTGGCGCTACCAATGCTGGTTCAAGTAACGGGCCAGCCAAACCAGGCACAGGATCCACAGCGCAATGATCACCACCATCGCCAGGCGGCCGGTCGGGTTATCTATGCGCTTTTGTGCCCTGGCGCGAAACTCCTGCATCAATGGTTTTGGAATAAGGCGCACCGCCAGCATGATGCCGAGCGGCACCAGGATCACGTCATCCAGATAGCCGAATACTGGGATAAAATCCGGGATCAGATCGATAGGCGATACGGCATAGCCCGCCACCAGCAAAGCGATAAGTTTGGCATACCAGGGCGTGCGCCGATCGCGCGCGGCTAACCACAATGCATAAATGTCGCGTTTGATGCCGTTGGCCCAGCGGCGCAGCCAGCCGAACCAAGGCGAGCGTTTTTTAAAAGAGATCATGGTTATTTCATATATGTGCGTAAAACGGACATCAGTTGTTCAACATCTTGCTCGCGCTGCTGGGGTGTTGCGTCTTCCGCCGCCAGATGATTGCGCACGTGCCCTTCCAATACCTGAGCCATCAGGCCATTGACCGCGCCGCGTACCGCCGCAATTTGTTGCAGGATCTCTGAGCATTCACTCCCGCTCTCCAACGCGCGCTCCAGCGCATCGGCCTGCCCTTTGATGCGACGCACTCGCGCCAATAGCTTTTTTTGATCTTTGATCGTATGGCTCATAAACGATTTCCGTTTGTTAACTACTATACTGGGGTATAGTATAATTTATCATTCACCCATGACGTAGGGACTTGTCATCATGCCTTCATCCACATTAACCGTCCGGCCACAACATAATCACATTTTTGACGATGGGAATCCATTGGCAGAAAAGCGCACCCGTTGGGCGGCCATCCTCACCGCTGCGATGATGGTCATCGAGATCGTCTGCGGTTGGTTGTTCAACTCAATGGCGCTACTGGCGGACGGTTGGCACATGAGTTCGCACGCGCTGGCAATGGGGCTTTCCGTGCTGGCCTATGCTGCCGCCCGCAGGTTGGCGAATAATCGCCGCTTCAGCCTTGGTACCTGGAAAATCGAAGTGCTGGCAGGCTATACCAGCGCGGTTCTGCTGGTAGTGGTTGCCGTGCTGATGCTGTTCCAGTCCGTCGAACGCCTCTTCGCGCCAACGCCGATCCACTACAGTGAAGCCATCGCCATTGGCGTTGCCGGGCTGGCGGTTAACCTGGTTTGCGCCTGGCTGTTGCGCGCGACGCCGGATCACGGGCATGGGCATGGGCATGGGCATGGGCATGGGCATCATCACGGCCACGGCGAAGATCTCAACCTGCGTTCGGCCTATGTGCACGTGCTGGCCGATGCCGCCACCTCGGTGCTGGCCATTCTGGCGCTGGTGGGTGGCCTGCTTTGGGGCGCCGCCTGGCTTGATCCGCTGATCGGAATCGTCGGTGCCGGGCTGGTTGCCGCTTGGGCCTATAGTCTGCTGCGTGAAACGGGAAAAATTCTGCTGGATGCCGAAATGGATAACCCGCTGGTTGAGGAGATCAAAGATGTGCTGGCCCACTCCGGCTTTAGATTAACCCTGACCGATCTGCACCTGGGCCGCATCGGCAAAGGGAAATATCACTGCATATTGGCGCTAAGCAGCCCAGATGCTACGCTCACTCCCGAACGCGTGCGCCAATTGCTGCGCACGCACAACGCGTTGGTGCATATCACGGTGGAAATCAACCACCCAACGCCAACGGTTGTATTGTTCAGGCAAAACGATCTAGTTTAAGGGTTCGCTTTTCTCGACAACCAGGAGTCATCATGGCTTTTCGTTTGTACAGTAATGATCTGCAAGACGGCGCCAAAATGCCTGAAAAGCAGGTGTTCAATGGCATGGGCTATCAGGGCGAGAACCTTTCGCCGCACCTGGCCTGGGATGGGGCGCCGGAAGGCACTAAAAGTTTTGTGATCACCGCTTACGATCCCGATGCGCCGACCGGCTCCGGCTGGTGGCACTGGACCGTCGCCAATATCCCGGCCGACGTGCGCGAGCTGCCGCAAGGGGCCGGCTCGGGCAAACCGGGGCTGCCAGCGGGTGCAGTGCAGGGCCGCACCGACTTCGGCAAAGCCGGCTATGGCGGCGCGGCGCCGCCACAGGGCGAAAGCCACCGCTACCAGTTCACGGTATACGCGCTGGATGTCGATCACATCGACGTCGATGAAGGTTCAAGCGGCGCTCTGGTGGGCTTTAACGTGCACTTCCATACGCTGGGCAGTGCGGCACTGACGGTAATCTACAGCTAACCACGCGAATCATCAGGGCGCAACAGCGTTGCGCCCTTAATCTTACTGCGCCAGTATGCTTACCCACATCGGGCCTTTACCCACCGGGTAACGCGCCAGCGTTTTCAAGGTGCCATCCGCGCTATTAATCGCATAGACCGCAATATGATCGGACTTCTGCCCGGCGGAAATCACAAAGCGCCCGCTGTGATCGATATTAAAGCCACGCGGCTGCTGTTCCGTAGGGTGGTGCCCAACGACGCTCAAGGCGCTGCCGTCTTGCGCCACGCGGAAAATCGTCAGAATGCTGGCGGTGCGATCGCTGGTATACAGGAAGCGGCCATCCGGCGTGATGTGGATATCCGCCGCCCAACGGGTACCGTTGAAATCCGCGGGCATAACGTCGAGCGTCTGCACCGTGGTGTATTTTTTGCCGCCTTCGCCGATCGCCAGCACATCCACCGTGCTGTCCAGTTCATTAACGCAATATGCATAACGTTGATTGGGATGGAAAGCCATGTGGCGTGGGCCGGCGCCGCTGGCAGCCTTGACCTCCGGCTGGCTATGGGGCGCCAGTTGCCCCTGCGGGCTTAGATCGAACAGGCGAATGCGGTCTTCCTTCAGACACGGGATCAGCACCAGTTGGTTGGTCGGATCGATATTCGCCGAGTGCGGCGCCGTCAAACCGTTGATCTCCTGCAGCGGCGCGGCCACAACGCCATCTTCGCAGATCGGGCTGACGCTGGCGCAGTTGCCGCTGTATGAAACCGAGAACAAATAACGCCCCTGCAAATCGGTGGAAATATGCGTCGGCCCACCCGGCAACGGCGCCATCCCGGCCTCCTGCAGCCTGCCGTCCTCTTCGATACGGTAGCTCACCACGCCAAAGGCGGGGCGGACGCCAACGTACAGATAGCGTTTGTCCGGATGAATGGCGATCGGCTGCACCTGCCCGGGTACGTCAACGGTCTGCAGCAGTGCCAACGCACCGGCATCATCCAATTGCCATACGTGAATCTGCTGGCTTTCCGGGCTGGCGACATAAACGATTTGCTTCATTTGGGCTCCTTGAACAGGGTAAAAGAGAAACCGGTTTCATTTTTGCGGTTTTCCTTAGCTTACCTCAGGCGCCGGCCGTCGGCTATCGGTGTGCGTGCGCATTGCGGCGTTTATAGCCAATTTTTTACCCGGTTGCTATCGGCTAAATAACCCGCAAATTCATCAAAGTTATTAATAAAAGATAAATAATATTCTTGGTAAATATTTTTTAAAAAATGCACCGTTTTTTTGCATTTTTTCCCCTGAAGCGATCCAGCCCCCTGATTTGAACCTCTTTTTACGCTACAAAAACAGCCGGTTAAATCATCATACTAATAATTTTTCGCCTGCGCAGTTAGGGAGTTTTATGCAAGAATATCTGCAGTTTCTGCTGGGGGTCTCCCCGCTTTTGGTCATGATATTTTTAATTCTTAAGGTCAAGACACCTATCCACTACGCCGTTATTGTTACCCTCCTGCTTTCTTTAGGCGTGGCCGCCTTTTTCTGGCACACCCCGCTGCAAACCCTGACATCGGCGGTTATCTACGGTTTCATCAAAGGGCTGTGGCCGATTATCATCGTGATCCTCGGGGCGATTTACAGCTACAACCTGATGCTGAAAACACGCAGCATGGACGTACTGCGGGATGTACTGGCCAGCATCAGTGATGATAAGCGTATTCAGGTGCTGCTGATTTCCTGGTGCTTCGGCGGGTTTCTGGAGGCCGCTGCCGGTTACGGCACAGCGGTGGCGATCCCTATCGGGATTTTGATCGCGCTCGGGTTCAACCCGCTTAAGGCTGCTATCGCTTCGCTGGTGGCCAACACGGTGCCGACCGCGTTCGGCGCCGTGGGTATCCCGGTTTCTATTCTGGCCGAGCAGGTTAATCTACCGGTCACCGCGCTGGGCGGGACGATTATCGCCCAACTGGCGTTATTTAATATTTTGCTGCCTTTTGTGATCGTCGCGATCATCGGCGGCGGGATCAAAGCTATCCGCGGCGTATTTGGCATCACCTTGCTGTGCGGTATCACCACCCTGATCCCGCAATATTTCGTCGCGGTTCACCTGGGGGCCGAACTGCCGGCGTTCGCCGGCAGCCTGGTGAGCTTGCTGGCCGTCGCGCTGTTGGCCAAAAGGCGCAAAGGCGCGCCGGTTGACGACGCCTACCGCATCGCCAGCACGGCGTTATCTGCCCGCCCCCGCTACACCCTGCGCCAACTGCTGCAGGCCTGCGCCATTTACCTACTGATTTTCGTCTTTATCCTGCTGTGCTCACCGTTGTTCCCCGGTATCAAAAACGCCGTGGCGCAGGTAGCCACCAGCCTGGCGTTACCGTTGGCCAACGGCGGTGCGCTCAAGCTCAAAATCGACTGGATCGCCACACCTGGGGTACTGATTATCATCGCGACGCTGTTGGGCGGTTTTATCCAGGGCGCGTCTGTGCCTGATATGCTCAAGACCTTTTGGGGCACCGTAAAACAGTTGAAGAACTCCATCATCGCCATTACCGCGATCGTGGCGATGGCTACCGTGATGGACGTCAGTGGGGTTATCGCTACGCTGGCGCAAACCATGGTCAACACCACCGGCGGCGCTTATCTGTTTATCGCACCGGTCATCGGCGCGCTGGGCACCTTTGTCACCGGCAGCGACACCAACTCCAACGTGCTGTTCGGTAAACTGCAAACCGCGGCGGCGGAAAAACTGCATGTCGATCCGCTGTGGCTGGCGGCGGCCAACACCTCTGGCGCAACCGGCGGCAAAATGATCTCCCCACAGAGTATCGCCATTGCCGTTTCCGCCACGCGTATGGAAGGCCAGGGCAGCGCCATCATGGCCGGCACCCTGAAGTACTGCGCGGCCTATATCATTATTCTCGGCCTGAAGGTGGGCCTGGTGTATTACCTGTTTATGGCATAACCGAAAACGCGCCTATCTGTAGACGGGTATTACGGTTTTATCCGGGGGTGAGACGGTGTACCATCAGTTGATTATTTCGCTGACAATTAATGAGACACGCTATGAGCTATCGCGTTATTGCCCTCGATTTGGACGGCACCCTGTTGGACAAACAAAAACGGATCTTGCCACAGTCGCTTGAAGCGCTGGCGGCGGCACAGGCTGCCGGAATTAAAGTGGTGGTGGTAACCGGCCGCCATCACGTGGCGATCTATCCGTTCTACCATGCGTTACAGCTTGATACCCCGGCTATTTGCTGCAACGGCACCTACCTCTACGACATTCATCAGCAAAAGGTGTTGGATGCCGATCCGCTGCCAAAAGCGCAGGCGCAGCAGGTGTTGCAGTTGCTTAAACAGAGCCGCATCCACGGGCTGATGTATGTGGACGATGCCATGCTGTATCAGGAAGAAACCGGCCACGTCACCCGTTCGCTGGCCTGGGCCGAAACCTTGCCAGCAGCGCATCGCCCAACGTTGCTGCAGGTTGATAGCCTGATGCAGGCAACCGACGACGCACAGGCGATCTGGAAGTTCGCTACCTCGCATAATGATATCCCGGCCTTGCGCACCTTTGCCGAAACGGTTGAGAAAGAGCTGGGGCTGGCCTGCGAATGGTCATGGCACGATCAGGTGGACGTCGCCAAAAGCGGCAACAGCAAAGGCAAGCGCCTGCGCCAGTGGGTGGAATCCCAGGGTTTGAGCATGGATCAGGTTGTGGCGTTTGGCGATAACTATAACGATCTGAGCATGCTGGAAACGGCCGGGCTTGGCGTCGCAATGGGCAACGCCGATGATGCAATCAAGGAACGCGCCGATTTGGTGATCGCCGATCATCTGCAGCCAGGCATCGCCGAAGTGATCCGCACCCGGGTTCTGGCATAACGATAATCCCCTCACCCCAGCCCTCTCCCATAGGGAGAGGGAGTATCGGCACCGACGATAAGCAAGGAGTGAAACACCTTCGCCAGACTCACAACAAGCGAGATTTAGCCCCGGAACCTAACCCCAGCTCAGGCTGCGCCCTCTCCCGGCGGGAGAGGGTTGGGGTGAGGGTGAGCGTGAGGGCGTTCGCGACTAATCGCCACGCTTTTCACCTGTGCATACAGCTTCATCCCCGGCTGGATCGCCAGTTCATCGCGCGCCCATGGTGTGATCCGCGCCCAGAGTACGTTATTCCCCACGGCCAGCTTCACCTCCACCTGCTCGTCCACATCCAGGCATTCAAGCACCTGCGCCGGCAACACGTTGCGAATACTGCTGTTCACCGGGGGCTGCAGCACCAAAGAAACATCGGCAGAATTAACACGGATGCGCAACGCCGTGCCAACCGGCGCCTGAATGCGCCCCACCCATAAGGGATAATCCCCGACCCCGAGCGCCGTCATCGCATAGTGGGAATGGTGCTCCATAACGAGCACATTAAGCACGCTGCTTTGATCCGCCTGTTGCAGCCACGGCCGCAGTACGCTGCTGGCCCAGACCTCATCCAGTGCGCCAAACGCACGCACTTTCCCCTGATCCAGCACCATCACCTGTTCGGCAAGGCGCAGAATTTCTTCCATGCTGTGGCTGACGTAGAGAATCGGGATCTTCACATCCTGCGCTAGCCGTTCCAGATAGGGCAACAGCTCACGTTTACGCGGCTGATCAAGCGATGCCAACGGCTCGTCCATCAACAGCACCTCAGGCGCGGTCAGCAACGCCCGGCCAATCGCCACGCGCTGTTTTTCACCGCCGGACAACGTCATCGGCAGGCGGTTCAACAGCGGTGCAATCCCCAACAGCTCGACAATGGCATCAAACTGGCTGCGCATAGCCGCAGCCATGCCATATTGCAGATTGCCGCGCACCCGGTAGTGCGGGAACAGACGGGCATCCTGAAAAACATAGCCGATACGGCGCTTTTCCGGCGGCAGACACAGCCCAGCGGCGGTATCCAATAACACCCGGCCGTTGAGCACAATGCGCCCGCGTTGCGGCCGCGTCAGGCCGCCGACGGCGTTAATCAGCGAGGTCTTGCCGGCGCCGGACAACCCAAAAATGGCCGTGATCCCGTGCGCCGGCAGATTAGCCTTCACCTGTAGATCAAGATCGCCGAGCCGTTGCGAAAAATCCAGTTCCAGCATGACTACACCCTTAACCGCTTACGGCCCCAGCGGGACAGCCACTCGGATATCAACAAAGAAGCCAGGGAAAGCACGATAGCTATCACGCACAGGCGCGCCGCCGCCGCTTCCGCCCCCGGCGTTTCAATCAGGGTATACATCGCCAGCGGAATAGTGCGGGTTTCCCCCGGAATGTTGGAAACGAAGGTAATGGTGGCGCCGAACTCGCCCAGCGAACGGGCAAAGGCCAGCACCACGCCGACGATAATACCCGGCAGGGAGAGCGGCAGCGTAATAGTGAAAAACACCCGCCATGGGTTGGCGCCCAGCGTGCGTGCCGCCTGCTCCAAACGGGTATCGATCGCCTCCAACGCCAGCCGAATGGCGCGCACCATCAGCGGAAACGCCACCACCGCGGAAGCCAGTGCAGCACCGCGCCAGCTAAAGCTGAAGCTAAAACCGAACCAGTCATACAGCCATTCACCGATCACGCCGCGCCGCCCCATGGCGACCAGCAGTAAATAGCCGATCACCACCGGCGGCAGCACCAACGGCAGGTGAATCACGCTGTCCAGCAGCGATTTACCGGGGAACCGGCAGCGCACCAAGATCCAGGCCATCAATATGCCCAGCGGCAAACTGCCGATCACCGCCACCACCGAGACTTTGAGGCTCAGTTCAACCGCCTGCCACTCATACTCGCTCAGCATCATTAGCGCGGGCTAAAGCCATATTTTTTAAACACGGCGGCCGCTTCCGGGCCCTTCAGGTAGTCATAAAATGCGGTAACGGCAGGGGTCTGGCGATCCTTAACAATCGCCATTGGGTATTCAACTGGCTTGTGGCTGTCTTCCGGGAAGACGCCGACGACTTTCACCTTGTTGCTGGCAACGGCATCGGAACCGTAGACGATGCCCAACGGGGCTTCACCGCGCTCCACCAGCGCCATCGCGCTGCGCACGTTATTGGCGCGCGCCAGTTTAGGCTCCAGCGCCGCCCAGGCACCGAGATTACCTAACGCTTCTTTGGCATAGATGCCCGCCGGCACGTGATCCGGATCGCCCACCGCCAGGCGGCTACCGTTGAGCAGCTTGGCCCAGTCCGTCTGTTTGGAAATGGTCAGTTTGTCCTGTTTGCTGTCTTGTGCGGCGATCAGCACCAGCTCATTGCCCAACAGGGTGTAACGGGTGTCTTTCACCATTTGTTGTTTATCGATGGCGTAATCCATCCACTGCTGATCGGCAGAAATAAACATATCGGCCGGCGCACCTTGTTCAATCTGGCGCGCCAGCGTGGAAGAAGAAGCGAAAGAAGAAACAACCTGCACATCCTTGCCATGCTGATATTGTGTCGCAATATCCTGCAGCGCATTGGTCAGCGAAGCCGCTGCAAATACCGTGATTTTATCCGCCGCCGACGCCTGCATCACCATGCCGGAAGCCAACACCATACCGCCGATCCATTTGGTCCATTGCTTTTTCATTGTTTTCTCCGCCAATTAACAAACGAATACATTCTCCGCTGTATAATGAAGACTATAACGTTGGCTGTAAAGAGAGTGATTGGCTTTTGCGAGATGCCGCAAAGAACGCACGCTGTGTGCGCCTGGAAGGGAGAATAAAAGGCACCGTGATGCCCTAACTGGCGGTGCCGCGGAACGGTTATTTGTGCTGTGTGACCTGGCTAGATTTTTCGTTTGAATGGCCCACTTTGGACAACACGTTGAAAACCTCACCCAAGCCATAGATCAGGCCAAGGATAATGGCCATCACAACCGGCACCATTACCACAGCGAATAACAGACTTTTTAATAGTTCCAGCATCGTAGCCTCGCTTAACTGCTGATTTAAACAACCGTCTCTGGTTCCTACACTAAAATACAGGTAAAACGTGGCCATTTTAAGGCCCAGGTGAAATTTATCATCTGCCAAACGTGCTCATTTGGTTGTTTACGCCAAATCAGCGACAATAACGCTTTTGAGCCAACAGGATGTGTTATGCAGGCCGAAATCCTCCTCACCATTAAACTTCAGCAAAAGCTCTTTGCCGATCCACGGCGTATCGCATTGCTCAAACAGGTGCTGAACTCCGGCTCCATCAGCCAGGGCGCCAAACTGGCAGGCATCAGCTATAAAAGCGCCTGGGATGCGATTAATGAAATGAACCAACTGGCGGATCACCCGGTGGTGGAAAGCGTAACCGGCGGCAAAGGCGGCGGCGGCGCGCAGGTCACCCATTATGGCCAGCGGTTAATCCAGCTCTACGATCTGCTGGCGCAGATCCAGCAGAAAGCGTTCGACGTGCTGCGCCAGGATGAACTGCCGCTGGATAGCCTGTTGGCGGCCATTTCCCGCTTTTCCCTGCAAACCAGCGCCCGTAACCAGTTCTTCGGCACGGTTATCGAGCGCGATCACCACCAGGTTCAGCAGCACGTCAACCTGCTGTTGGCCGATGGCAAAACCCACCTGGCCGTCGCGCTCACGGAGCAAAGCGCCAACCGCCTGCAACTGACCCCCGGCAAAGAAGTGCTGGCGTTGATCAAGGCGCCCTGGGTGAAACTGGCTACCGATCCGGCGTTAGCCCACGCGGCGGATAATCACCTGCCGGGCCACGTAAGCCATATCCAGCCCGGCCCCGATCACAGTGAAGTGCTGGTGCAACTGGCCGGCGGCGAAACACTGTGCTCAACGCTCACCAGCCAGGAACTGCAGCAGTTGCAGCTCCGCACGGGTATGGCGGTTACCGCATTGTTCAATGCCGATCGCGTGATTATCGCCACGCTGTGCTAGCCCAGGCGGCGTAAAAAGCCGCCCGTGCCGATTGACATCGCCGGCCGAAGCGCCTATTCCTAAGAATAAAATTGCATAAAAAGGAATAGTTGATGTCGTCGTTGCAGATTTCGCAAGGTTCGTTCCGCATTAGTGATACCCGTACGCTGGTGTTGGATGCGCTAAGTATTAATTCAGGCGACAGTTGGGCGTTTGTCGGTGCCAACGGCAGCGGGAAATCTGCTCTGGCGCGCGCCCTGGCCGGCGAACTGGTGCTGCTGCGCGGCGAGCAGCACAGCACCTTTCATCGTGTGGTGCGCATTTCATTCGAACAACTGCAAAAGCTGGTCAGCGAAGAATGGCAGCGCAACAACACCGATATGCTCAGCCCCGGCGAAGACGACACGGGCCGAACCTGCAGCGAAATCATCCAGGAAGAGGAGCAAGATCCGGCTCGTTGCGCGCAGTTGGCCGCACAGTTTGGCATCAGCGCCCTGCTCTCCCGCCGCTTCAAATACCTTTCCACCGGTGAAACCCGCAAAACGCTGCTGTGCCGCGCACTGATGCCGCAGCCGGATTTGCTGATCCTAGACGAACCCTTCGACGGCCTGGACGTCAACTCACGGGCGCAGTTGGCGGCGTTGTTGGCCACGCTGTCGCAGCAGGGCTATACGCTGGTATTGGTGCTGAACCGCTTTGATGATATCCCGGATTTCGTTCAGCAGGTCGGTGTGCTGGCGGACTGCACCCTGACCAACACCGGCCCGCGCGCCGAAGTGATGGCCGAAGCGCTGGTGGCGCAGTTGGCACACAGTGAGCACCTTAACGGCCTGGCGCTGCCGGAAACCGAAACACCGGCGCAGGAAACCCAACCGCCGCAGGATCAACCACTGATCGTACTGCGCGACGGCGTAGTGAGCTACAACGACCGGCCGATCCTCAACCACCTGGATTGGCAGGTGAACCACGGTGAACACTGGCAAATTATCGGGCCGAACGGCGCAGGGAAATCCACCCTGCTCAGCCTGATCACCGGCGATCATCCACAGGGTTACAGCAACGATTTGTCACTGTTCGGCCGCCGGCGCGGCAGCGGTGAAACCATCTGGGATATCAAACGCCACATCGGCTATGTCAGCAGTAGCCTGCATCTGGACTACCGTGTCAGCGCCAGCGTACGCAACGTCATTACCTCCGGTTTCTTTGATTCGATCGGCATCTATCAGGCGGTGTCCGATCGCCATCGCCAGTTGGCGGGCCAATGGCTGGCGCTGCTGGGATTCAGCCAGGCGCAGGGGGATGCCCCCTTCCACAGCCTTTCCTGGGGGCAACAGCGCCTGGTTCTGATCGCCCGCGCCCTGGTTAAACACCCGGCGCTGCTGATCCTCGACGAGCCATTACAGGGGCTTGATCCGCTCAATCGCCAGTTGGTGCGCCGCTTTGTCGATGTGCTGATAAGCCAGGGCAGCACCCAACTGCTGTTTGTCTCGCACCATGCGGAAGATGCCCCGCAATGCATTACCCACCGTCTGGCCTTCATCCCCGATGGCGAGCACTACCGCTACCAACACCAGCAACTGGCTTAGCGGCTCAGGCTGCGTGGCCGTGCCGCGCAGCCGATGACATATCCGGCAACACTTCGCTACAGCACATCCCGCGCGGCCTTTTATCATGAAAAGATGAGTTACCGTTTTTGGAGAAGCCATGTCCGCTGCGCTAATCGTTGTCGATCTTATTGAAGATTTTGCCGGCGCCAAAGGCCGTGCCAATCACTGCTACCCGCAGGCCGAGGCGCGGGATCTGATAACCCACATTAATGTAGCCACCGCCTATGCCCGCGTGCGCAAGATCCCGGTGATCTGGGTGCGCACCGGCTTTGCCGACGACTACCATGATATGCCGCCGCACTCGCCGCTGTTTAATCACCTCAAGCAAACCGGGGCGCTACGCCTGAGCAACGGCGGCTGCCGTTGGCTGCACGGGCTGGATCAGCAGCCGGAGGATCTGCTGTTTGACAAAAAAGCGGTCAGCGCCTTCGCCGGCAACAATCTCTTGGCCTGGCTGCGCGGCCAGCGTTGCCACCACCTGCTGATGGCCGGCGTCAGCACTCCGCTGGCTATCGAAAGCAGCGTGCGCCAGGCGCATGACGCCGGTTTCAAAGTGTCTGTGTTACAGGATTTATGCGCGGCGCCCACCCAGGAACTGCACCAGCAAAGCCTGGATACGTTACAAAACTTCGCGGATATCAGCCAGTCGCAACGTTGGATGAAAGGATAAACGCCCGGGCCGGCGGCCAGGGCGTTACGCAGAGAACCACCGGAAGGCTCATTGGCCGTCGGTTTTGTATTTCAGCAGCAGCGAGATAATAAACGCCCCGGCAAAGGCGATCGCCATACCGATGGTGTAATTAAGCAACGATCCGGCCTGGGCGATAGCCATGCCCGGCAGGCCGGTTAGCCCCACCGCCGTCATATTGACGTGCATCGCCACTACCCAGGCGCCGCCGAGCGCCCCGCCGATCAACGCGGCAATAAAGGGTTTCATAAAGCGCAGGTTGATACCGAAAATCGCCGCTTCCGTAATGCCCAGCAGGCAAGAGAATGAAGACGGGATCACAATCGCTTTGATTTTTACGTCACGGGTTTTGAAATACACCGCCAAACAGGCGCCCCCCTGCGCGACGTTCGCCATCGCCCAAATCGGTAACAGGAAATTCACGCCAATATTGGGATTGCCCAACAGCCCGGCTTCAATGGCGTGGAAGCTGTGGTGGATGCCGGTGATCACAATGACGGAATACAGGCCGCCGAACAGCAGGCCCGCCAGCCAACCGGCATGGGCGATCAGCGTGCTAAGTACCAACGAGATGCCGTCGCCCAGGGCGCGGCCTGCCGGGCCGATAAACAGCATGGCGATAAAGCCAGAGATGATCACCGTCAGAAACGGTGTCAGGATCAGATCCAGCGCATCTGGAATGATCTTGCGCAGGCGTTTTTCCAACTGGCTCATAAACCACACCGCCAGCAAGACCGGGAAAACCGTACCCTGATAGCCGATCATCGCCACATCCAGGCCAAAGAAATTCATCGTCTGGAAGCCGCCGGCAACGCCCCAGGCGTTGGTTAACGCCGGGTGGGTCAAAATGCCGCCCAGCGTAGCGCCCAGATAAGGATTGCCGCCAAACTCACGCGCCGCCGTAAAGCCAATCAGGATCGGCAGAATGATAAACGCCGCCGAGCTGAACATGTCCAGCATCACAAACAGTGCGCTGTTGGCATCGGCCCAGCCATAGGTTTTCACCATCCCAAGCAGCCCCATCAACAGGCCGGAGGCCACGATGGCGGGGATGATTGGCACGAAGATATTCGACAGCAAACGCGCCAGGCGCTGCAGCGGGTTCAACTTTTTGGCGGCGATGTTGGCGGCTTCAGACTTGCTGGATTCGCTAATACCGGCGGCCTGGATAAAGGCAGCATGCACTTTATTGACCAGCCCGGTGCCAAAAATAATCTGCATCTGGCCGGCATTATGGAAACAGCCTTTTACCCCATCAAGCTTTTCGATAGCGGCTTTATCCGCCAGGCTGTCGTCGCTGAGTACCAGGCGCAACCGGGTGGCGCAGTGTGCGGCGCTGGCGATGTTTTCTTTCCCGCCCAAGAGGGGAAGCAACGCGTTTGCTGTAGCGTTAATGTCCATGATATTCCTCTGAATGATGAATCAGGTAACCGCTATCCCCTTCATGTTTCAGTTGCAGAGTATTGCCTGCGTTCAATCATCCCCTCCCTGGGCATTCCACAGCCGCCGCGCCCTAACCTGCTGCGTGGTTTGTTCGGCTGCCACTTTCCTGCAGCTTGATACTGATGGGGAGCTTGGCACCGCCGCCCAGGCAGGGCGCCGGTGGCCGTATGCGTATAGTTAGAACCAGGTTTCCATCTGGACGCCGAAGTTCCATTCGCCGCCGGCGGTAAGGCCTTTGGCGCCGAATGCGTCATCCGTGGCGTAGTTATCCAGCCGTTTATCCCAATCCATCCAGGAGGCGAAGACGCGCAGTTCCGGGCGGCTGAAGAAATTGGCGATGTCGCCCACCTTAAACGTTGGCGCAAACGTCAATTTATAGAACCCGCCGCTCACGTGGTTACGGCTCAGATAACCTTGCGGATCAAGATCCATGTATTGGTAGCTGCCCTCGTAAGCCAGCGCAAAGTTCTGGTTAATTTCCTGGATGAAGCGGGCGTTAAAGGTGACCCAGTCATAGCTGTCGCCTTTGATGTAGCGATCCTTACTGGTCTGCGCCAAAACAGAAGGTGCGAAACTCCAGGTTTTATTCAGCGAAGTGGTGCCATAGGTGGCCAGGCGCCAGGTGCTGGCATCGTCGGTCAGGTTGCCGTCGGAACCGAGAGACTTCACCTCGGCCCCCAGACCGTGGCCATACAGCAGTGCGGTTGTCGAGGTGCCGTCGCGTAGCCCGTAGAAACTGTCGCCGTGCCAGGCCAGCATCGCATGGTAACCGGTATCGCCCGCGTTGCTGTTGGTCACGGTATAAGCGCTGTTATGGCCAGTGTTTGCCCGCGCGTCATTGTCTTTGGCGCGTAGGCCGCTGAGCATGAACTGGAACGGGCCAACGTAGTTATTGGCCGTCAGAATGTAGTTCTGGATGCTATCATCCAGCCCTTCGATATCACCCAGGCTGCGGCCATACAGCGAGAAGTTACTCTTGAAGTTATCCGCCCATTTCACGTCATAGATACCGCCGCCAGTACCGGCAAGGAAAATCACGTCGGAATCGATCCAGTGGATATCGAAGTTATCGCGATCAAAACGCTTACCAGCCCAGATAGTGCTGTCTTTCAATGCGCCGGTGAAGCTTGGCAGCGAGCCCAACTCGACAAAGGCTTCACGCACGTTGAGATCGCTGGTGGACGCCGTCCAGTCGTTATAGCTGCGCTGACCGTCGGCCATCATCACTTTGAAGCGGGTGGTCGCGCCGTTATCCAGCTTCTGTTTATGCTCCAGCTTCATTTCAACATACGTATCGTCTTCATTGCCCAGACGGCCGACGTGGCCGCCGGTGCTGCCCGCCGGCGTCATCCCTGGCCCAATATCAACCTGGGAGCTGCGCGGCGAGCCGTTGGTCGACAAGCCGGAACGGGCATAGCCGTGGAATTCGAAACCATTGGCGACTTTATTCTGGCTGGCCAGATCAGCCGTTTTTTGCGCGACCTGATCGGTTTTTTGCTCGGCTTGCGTTGTGCGCGCGGCCAGCTGTTGCGTTTGTTTTTCTGCCGCATCGGCGCGGGCTTCCGCCTGGGCCGCGCGCTGTTCCGCCAGTTGCAGGCGTTTTTCCAGCGCGTTTAGCCGTGCTTCAAGGCTATCGGTGGTCGATGCCGCCATCGCGGAACCGGAAAGTATCAGACCCATCGTTACAGCAAGATAACTGCGTTTTATCATCATCTTAGTGTTCCCATCAGAGGTATGTTTTGTTTTTTGCTAAAATAGCTAAATCGGTTTTACAGGGAGATTAATGAGGACATAACGCGTAAACAAGATATTTTGCTAACCCGATTCAGTATCTGTGATCCTGTTGGCAAAACCGTGGGGCATAATGCGTTTTCCGCGGGAAAAGCAACCGATGCGTAACATTGTTGTTCCGCTAACGAACGGGCGGCAGGTGATTTTTTACAGGCAAATCCTAATGCGGCGGGCTGCAAACCACGTGAAGATACGATTATTATTTCATTCATGGCCAGAGCCTGGCACGGGTTGCTATTCCATCAGGACGATTACTGCGGTATCAATCTGTGGTCAGGTTGCCTTGTGTTACTATCCGTTCAGCCATCTATGGGGCGACGCGGCCTGCGCGTACCGGCCCTGAGTAACAATCGCAAAGGAATAACAACGATGTGGGGAGTTCTTTCGGCTTCATTATTTTTCTTGCCCTTCAATCAGCTTGTCGCTTGGCTGATTCTTCTCGCCTCCGTGGGGATGGGGATATATCACCATATCATTACCCCCGCGAGCTTAGGCATTTTGGCGGGGCTTGCAGTGCTGGTTGGGCTGAAATTGCGCTATCGGCAACTATCCGCATGGTCCATTGCGCTGGAAGCCATACTGGTGATCGGCGCCATCGCCCTGTTTTGCCATCGGCTTCCCGGTTTTAATAACCCAGTGATGGTTGATGGCCAGGCCGGGCCGCTGAGTGTACCGTTCAAACTGTATTACAACTTTGATAAAGCGCTGCTCCCTTTCCTGCTGTTTGCCTGCTTGCCCACGCTCTTTAACGCTGGCCAGGCAGACAAAAACGCCACCCCGGTTGCCTGGCTGCTGCTGATCCTGTCCATCCCGGCGCTACTGCTGCTGGCCGTGGGCCTGGGTGGGTTGAAAATCGAACTGCATGCGCCCGAATGGATACTGGCGTTCCTGATGGCCAACCTGTTTTTCGTCGCCATGGCGGAAGAAGCGCTGTTCCGCGGCTACCTGCAACAGCGCCTGCGCCAATGGCTGGGCGCCTACCCGGCGTTGATTATCACTGCGCTGGCGTTTGGCGCCGCCCATCTGGCCGGCGGTATGCTGCTGGTGGGCTTCGCAACCCTGGCCGGGCTTATCTATGGGCTGGCCTGGATGTGGAGCGGGCGCCTGTGGGTGCCGATCCTGTTCCACTTTGGCCTGAACGTCATACATCTGCTGTTTTTCACCTATCCGCACTACCTGCACGCCTGACCGGCCGCCGGCAGGGCACTCTGCCGGCGCGCGTAATGAAAACGCTACCACCCTCATAGTTATTAAATCACCATGCCTGGCATTAAAACGTGAGTTTACGTTTAAAACCGTTGTGTAAACGATTCCATTTTTCGCGCTGGATCACCTTTTTTCACGCACCATGGTGCTATCTTTTTGCCCAACATAAGCCGCCATTCGTTCAGCACCGGGGTTAACCACACGCTGGAAACGATTGCAGAGACGGCGTAAACACAGGCACCTGAAAGGAAGAATCATGACGGAGTTTAATCCTATCGATCACCCGCATCGCCGTTTTAATCCGCTTACCGGCCAGTGGGTATTGGTATCGCCGCACCGCGCCAAACGCCCCTGGCAAGGGCAACAAGAAGCGCCGGCACGGCTGACACTGCCCGCACACGATTCCCAGTGCTTTCTTTGCCCCGGCAATACCCGCGTTACCGGCGATAAGAACCCAGATTATTCGGGCACCTACGTGTTCACCAATGACTTTGCCGCCCTGATGAGCGACACCCCGCCGGCGCCGGAAAACAGCGATCCGTTGATGCGTTGCCAAAGCGCACGCGGCACCAGCCGGGTCATCTGCTTTTCTCCCGATCACAGTAAAACGCTGCCGCAGCTTTCCCTGCCGGCACTGGAACAGGTGATTGCCGCCTGGCAACAGCAGACCGCCGAGCTGGGCCAACGTTACCCCTGGGTGCAGGTGTTTGAGAACAAAGGCGCGGCGATGGGCTGCTCTAACCCGCACCCGCACGGCCAGGTATGGGCCAACAGCTTTTTGCCGAACGAAGCCGAACGTGAAAACCGCCTGCAACGCGAGTATCTCGCCCAGTACGGCAGCGTGATGCTGATGGACTATGTGCAACGCGAGCAGGCTGATGGCCGCCGCACCGTGGTGGAAACCGAGCACTGGCTGGCCGTGGTGCCCTACTGGGCCGCCTGGCCGTTTGAAACCCTTCTGCTGCCCAAAACGCCGGTGCAACGCCTGCCCGATTTAAGCCACGGCCAATGCTGGGATTTGGCGCTGGCGCTGAAAAAGCTAACCAGCCGTTACGACAATCTGTTCCAGTGCTCTTTCCCCTATTCCATGGGCTGGCATGGCGCGCCATTCAACGGCGCCGATAACCGGCACTGGCAACTGCACGCCCACTTTTATCCGCCGTTGTTGCGCTCCGCCACGGTACGCAAATTTATGGTGGGTTACGAAATGCTGGCAGAAACCCAACGCGATCTCACCGCAGAGCAAGCGGCAGAGCGGCTGCGCACCGTTAGCGATACCCATTACCTTGAAGCCGGAGAGTGACACCATGAGTTTGAAAAAACATACCCAAAACGCCTTCGCCCAACACTTCGGCTACCCTTCGGCCCTGACCGTTCAGGCGCCGGGGCGGGTGAACCTGATCGGTGAACATACCGACTATAACGACGGCTTTGTGCTGCCCTGCGCCATTGATTACCAAACGGTGATCAGCGCAGCGAAACGTGACGATGGTCAAATTCGTACGCTGGCGGCGGACTATGATAATCAGCAGGATCTGTTTTCCCTCGCTAGCCCGATAACACCGCACCCCGATTGGCAATGGGCGAGCTATGTGCGTGGCGTGGTAAAACACCTGCTAAACCGTTGCAGCGATTTCGGCGGCGCGGATCTGGTCATCAGCGGTAATGTGCCCCAAGGTGCCGGCCTGAGCTCCTCGGCCTCCCTGGAGGTTGCCGTCGGCCAGGCCTTGCAGGCACTGTATGGTTTGCCGCTTGACGGCGTGGCGCTGGCGCTGAATGGGCAGGAAGCAGAAAACCAATTTGTAGGCTGTAATTGCGGCATTATGGATCAGCTTATTTCAGCCTTGGGCAAGCAGGATCACGCACTGTTGATCGACTGCCGTTCTCTGGCCAGCCAAGCCGTATCCATGCCGGAAAACGTGGCCGTGGTGATCATCAATTCCAACGTTAAACGCGGCCTGGTGGACAGCGAATACAACACCCGCCGCAAACAGTGCGAAGAAGCCGCGCGGTTCTTTGGCGTTAAAGCACTGCGCGATGTTGATGAGGAACTGTTCGCAAGCCGCCAGGCGGGGTTGGATCCGATCGTTGCCAAGCGGGCGCGCCATGTGATCACTGAAAACGCGCGCACGCTGGCCGCCGCAAATGCGCTGGCGGCGGGCGATCTACACCGGATGGGGCAGTTGATGGCGCAATCGCACGCTTCAATGCGTGATGACTTTGAGATTACCGTGCCGCCTATCAACACATTAGTCGAGATCGTTAAATCGGTGATAGGCGAACGCGGCGGGGTGCGTATGACCGGCGGCGGCTTTGGCGGTTGCGTCGTGGCGCTGATGCCGCAGGAACTGGTCGCATCGGTACGCGAAACCGTGGCGCGCGAATACCCACTGCGGACCAACGGCCTTACTGAAACCTTTTACGTGTGCCAAGCATCACAAGGAGCGAGCCAATGTTAACCCCCGCCGACGCACCCGCCCCCGATGGGCAGCCGTTCAATCTGGTTACCCTACACAATACCAACGGTATGACAGTCACGCTGATGGATTGGGGCGCAACCTGGCTGTCCACCGTTTTCCCGCTAAGAAGCGGCGAGCGGCGTGAGCTGCTGCTGGGGTGCCCTTCCCCCGCCGATTACCCACATCAGGGGGCTTATCTGGGGGCCACCATCGGCCGCTACGCCAACCGCATCGCCCTGGCCCAGTTGCAAATCGACGGCAAACCGCACCCGCTGGCCGCTAATCAGGGCTTGCATCAACTGCATGGCGGGCAGGCCGGGTTCCATGCCCGCCGCTGGCTGGCCAGCCAACAAAATGCACAGCAGCTCACTTACCGCCTGCACTCTAAAAACGGCGATCAAGGCTTCCCCGGCAACCTCGACGCACAGGTGACTTACCGCCTGACAGACGATAACCGTATAGAGATCGCCTTTTGGGCGCAAACCGATCGTCCCTGCCCGGTCAACCTGACCAATCATGCCTATTTCAATCTTGACGGCGCCGGCACGGACGCACGCAAACAGCGGTTGCAGCTGTTTGCAGACCGTTATCTGCCGGTCGACAGTGACGGCATCCCCCGTGCCGCGCTGACGGCGGTCGATGGAACCGGCATGGATTTCCGCCAGCCGAAAACCCTGCTGCGGGATTTTTTACACGATCGCGATCAACAGCGGGTAAAAGGCTACGATCATGCCTACTTGCTGCGCCAGCCCGGCGCATTGGCCGATCCCTGCGCCCACCTGTGGGCAGCAGACAATAAAGTGCAAATGAGTATGTTCACCAGCGCCCCTGCGGTGCAGTTATACAGCGGCAACTTCCTGGCCGGCACGCCAGCACGCGACGGCGGCAGCTACACCAACTATGCCGGCATTGCGCTGGAAAGCGAATTTTTACCCGATAGCCCAAACCACCCTGAATGGCCGCAACCTGACTGCTGGCTGCAGCCCGGCCAAACGTATCGCAGCGCAACGCACTACCAATTTTTCGCTCTGTAGCCCAGCGAGCCCCGGTAACCGGCCGGGGCTCGGCTGTTATAAATGCTTACGCTTTTACGCAGGGGCAAGCGCGCCGCGCCTTTTCTTATTCCATTCCCAGCACTAAAATCAGATTACGGTGATAAGGCACAACCCGTTGTGCCTTATCACAATCTTCGGCCGTTCCCGGCCGGCCAATAGCAAAAGGAATTTTTAATGCGTTTAATTACCGCACTCCCATTACTGGCTGGTTTAATGCTGAGCAGCAACCTGATGGCCGCTGAACACCCAGCAAAAACCCCTTCCCCGGCGCAGGCTGCCCAGCAGCAACGCATGACGGATTGCAACCAGCAAGCCTCTGGCAAAGCGCTAAAGGGTGCCGATCGTTCCACCTTCATGAGCACCTGCCTGAAATCCGAAGGCCACCAAACCGCTGAAAAACACCTCACGCCACAACAGCAGAAAATGAAAAGCTGCAATGCCGAAGCGGCCAAAAAAGACCTGAAGGGCGAAGCGCGTAAAACCTTTATGGGCCACTGCCTGAAAAAAGCGGCATAATCCCGCCCTCCTTCCACGGCGCGGTTGAATAAATTTCATTCGCGCCGTGCCTTATCTGCCCGCCAGCCTGATCGATTCAGCTTTTTCCTTAACCAATCCCTTACTTTGTGCCAAGAAATTGGCTATGGTTAAACACTATCGATTGCCGAGCCACCGGGCACGGCAATATAATGATATTCGTTATCATTGAATCGTCAGATTATTAAGGAGTTAAGCTATGGCTGTAACTAAGCTAG
Source organism: Gibbsiella greigii (assembly GCF_039540155.1). Taxonomy (NCBI): domain Bacteria; kingdom Pseudomonadati; phylum Pseudomonadota; class Gammaproteobacteria; order Enterobacterales; family Yersiniaceae; genus Gibbsiella; species Gibbsiella greigii. Next base: position 39,896 of record NZ_BAABEM010000047.1, on the reverse strand, counting down.
TTCTGGTGCGTCACGGCGAAAGCCAGTGGAACAACGAAAACCGCTTTACCGGTTGGTACGATGTTGACCTGTCCGACAAAGGGCGCTCCGAAGCGAAAGCAGCAGGTAAACTGCTGAAAGATGAAGGTTTCTCCTTCGATTTCGCTTATACCTCCGTACTGAAACGTGCGATTCATACCCTGTGGAGCGTGCTGGACGAACTGGATCAGGCCTGGCTGCCAACGGAGAAATCCTGGAAGCTGAACGAACGCCACTACGGCGCGCTGCAGGGCCTGAACAAAGCGGAAACCGCTGAAAAATACGGCGACGACCAGGTGAAACAATGGCGCCGCGGCTTCGCCGTTACCCCACCGGCACTGACCAAAGAAGACGAACGCTATCCTGGCCACGATCCACGTTACGCAAAACTGACCGAAAAAGAGCTGCCGCTGACCGAAAGCCTGGCGCTGACCATCGAACGTGTAATCCCTTACTGGAATGAAAGCATTCTGCCGCGCATCAAAAGCGGTGAGCGCGTGATCATTGCCGCTCACGGTAACTCCCTGCGTGCGCTGGTGAAATACCTGGATAACATGAGCGAAGAAGAAATCCTTGAACTGAACATCCCAACCGGCGTGCCGTTGGTGTATGAGTTCGACGAAAACTTCAAACCGATCAAACACTACTATCTGGGCAACGCCGACGAGATCGCAGCGAAAGCCGCTGCCGTGGCGAACCAAGGTAAAGCGAAGTAACCATTGCGCGCCGGCATAACCGTGCCGGCTAATAGCAAAAATGCCAGTCAGGCTACTGACTGGCATTTTTTTATCCGCGTTTTGGGCAGGTTGCTGGCACCTGCCCGGCATATCAAGATCAGCTACGGCGTGCACGCACCGCCGCGGCCAAATCGCGCAGCACAGTTTCGGTGTCTTCCCAGCCGATGCAGGCATCCGTCACGCTTTGCCCATATACCAGAGGCTCGCCGCTTTCCAGCGCCTGATTGCCTTCAACCAGGTGGCTTTCGATCATAACGCCGATGATGCCCTTCTCGCCGCCACGCAGTTGCTGGCAAACGTCTGCGCTCACATCCAACTGCTTCTTGAACTGTTTGCTGCTGTTGGCGTGGCTGAAATCGATCATCACCTGCGCCGGCAAACCCACCTTGGTCAGCACCTCTTTCACTTGCTGCACATGCGCCGCGCTGTAGTTTGGCTCTTTACCACCGCGCAGGATGATGTGGCAGTCGCCGTTACCGCTGGTATTAACGATCGCCGAATGGCCCCATTTGGTTACCGACAGGAAGCAGTGCGGCGCGCCCGCAGCGTTAATCGCATCAATAGCGACCTTAATGGTGCCGTCGGTGCCATTTTTAAAACCAACCGGGCATGACAGGCCGGAAGCCAGCTCGCGGTGCACTTGCGATTCCGTGGTACGGGCGCCGATTGCTCCCCAGCTCATCAGATCCGCCAGATATTGCGGGGTGATCATGTCGAGGAATTCCCCGGCCGCCGGCAGCCCGGTGTCGTTGATATCCAGCAGCAGCTTACGTGCCAGGCGCAGGCCATCATTAATCTGGAAGCTGTGATCCATCAACGGATCGTTGATCAAACCTTTCCAGCCCACGGTAGTGCGCGGTTTTTCAAAGTAAACACGCATCACAACTTCCAGATCATCCTGCAATTCATGGCGCAAGTTCAGCAAACGCGCCGCATATTCTTTGGCCGCTTTCGGATCGTGAATAGAGCATGGGCCAATCACCACCAGCAGACGATCGTCATTGCCGCGAAGGATCTTATGAATCGCGTTGCGCGCCAGGGCCACCGTCTCCGCGGCCTTTTCCGTGGCCGGGAACTTCTCTAATAAAGCCACTGGCGGCAGAAGTTCCTTAATCTCTTTAATACGTAAATCGTCGTTTTGGTAACTCATAACTTTTCCATTCGGTATCGATAATGTTTCTTAAGGCATATACCCAAAATAATTCGAGTTGCAGGACAAAAACGCACAAGCGTTTTTGAACAGCGCTAGCGCTGGCTCCGAAGGGGCGCGGCCAAGGGATGGGCCGAGTAACCAAGCCAACACACCTGCAACTTGAAGTATGGAAGGTATAGATCAGATGGCATCAATCTAGCCTGCACGGCAGGCGCTGTAAATCACCTTTGGCACGCGAAATCGCTGCGATCAATTTATTGGCGAATAATTCTTATATATCAGAACAACGTACCAATACGGCAAACTTGACGAAAAGATAAAAGCACCGGCTGTATCAGCGGTGCTTTTGACAGCGCATGCCGGCGAATCATGACGCGATAGACGCAGCTACCACGCCGATTGTGCGGCCGTGAATTATTGCACTGGCGACAGCGGCCGGGAACGGTTGTCGGCGGCGCTTTTGATCCACAACCAGCAACCGTTAAGCGCGATCAGCGTCAGGATAACGTATTCCAGCGCCATGGCGTAAACGCCTTGATAGGTGAAGATCGCCACGCTGATCACGTCAATAACCACCCACAGTAACCAGTTCTCAACGTATTTGCGGGTCATTAGAATCATCGCCACAATCGACAACACCATCATGGTGGAATCCCAGAATGGGAAAGCATCCGGCTGGAGCGCCGGCATACTGATCGACATGCCCAGGCCTTGCATCACCGCGACCGCAAGCCGCGTCAGCCAGGCAAAGACGGCATCGATATTAAAGGTCATCAGCAGAATGCCGATGGCGCACACCACCGCCCAGGCCAGGGCCTTGGGCAACGGCAGCCAGCGGATCTGCAATTCAGCCTGCCGATCCGCCGTCTTGCGGCTCCAGGCGTACCAACCGTAAATATTGGCGGCAAAGAAAAATAGCTGCAGCAACAGGCTGGCATACAGTTGGATCTGGAAAAATATCACGGCGAACAGCGTGACGTTGATCAGGCCAAGCGGATAGTTGATGATTTTCTCTTTGCTGGCATACCAGATGCACAACAGGCCAAACAGCGTGCCAATGGCTTCTATCCAGGAGAGATCATACCCTCCCGCGCCCAAGGGAATATGCACCAATATATTGCTGGTACTGAAAAAACTCATCTTCTCGTCCTTATCTCATGATTAAAAGTTAGGCGTTCCCTTTGACCTGCATATTCAAACGGGCAGCAAATTCCAACATGCGGTTCAACGGCCGCAGCGCTTGCGCGCGCAGTTGCGCATCCACTTGGATTTCATACTGCCGCCCGCCGAGCGCCAACCCTTCGGCAATCGCCTTCAGGCCATTCATCGCCATCCATGGGCAATGCGCACAGCTGCGGCAGGTGGCGCCTTCACCGGCGGTCGGCGCTTCGAACAACGCTTTATCCGGGCATGCCTGCTGCATCTTATAAAAGATGCCTCGATCGGTCGCGACAATCAGCTGGCGCTGCGGCAAGGTTTTGGCCGCCTGGATCAGTTGGCTGGTAGAGCCCACCGCATCGGCCAGATCGACCACCGCCTGTGGCGACTCCGGATGCACCAGTATCGCCGCCGCGGGATGTAAGGCCTTCATGCGCATCAGCGCCTGAGTTTTAAACTCATCATGAACGATACAGGCGCCCTGCCAACACAGTATGTCCGCCCCCGTCTGTTTTTGCACATAGTTGCCTAAATGGCGATCCGGCGCCCAGATGATTTTCTCGCCCAGGCTATCGAGATGCTCAATCAGTTCGACGGCAATGCTGGAGGTCACCACCCAATCGGCGCGCGCCTTAACGGCGGCCGATGTATTGGCATACACCACCACGGTGCGGTCTGGGTGGCGATCGCAAAAGGCAGCGAATTCCGCCGCAGGGCAGCCCAGATCCAATGAACATTCCGCCTGCAGCGTGGGCATCAGCACCTGCTTCTTAGGGCTAAGGATTTTGGCTGTTTCCCCCATAAAGCGCACGCCGGCCACGAGCAGCGTGGAGGCCGGATGCTGGCAGCCAAAGCGCGCCATCTCCAGGGAATCTGCCACACAGCCGCCGGTTTCTTCCGCCAGCGCCTGAATTTCCGGGTCGGTATAGTAATGCGCGACCATCACCGCATCGCGTTGCTTGAGCAGGGTTTTGATCTGCTGGCGATAGAACGCGTTTTGCGCGGCATCCAACAGCACAGGCTTTGGCGGGAATGGATATACCGCCGCGTTGGCATCAAACATTTCACTCATCGCTGTCATCTCTGCGCTGGCCGGCAAGCTTACGGGAATTTCCGCTCCGCAAACCACCAATGTTTTACATACTAAACAAAATACCTAACAAAAAGTGAAATGTCGCTGTTATTTTCTAAAAAAACTGGGCGTTGTTTAATTTATTGAAAAAATAGACGCTAGAGTATGGAAAGGCAGTCATTAGAATCGTTGGGTTGTGCGCATAGCAAAAACGCTTTTAAGGCGTTTTTTTACATTAGTGGGTCGTGCTTCTGTCAGTACTTGCTGCATATGCCTCTTAGGCAAGACCAATGGCTAGTTCAATATCGTGGTTCCCAGACGCAGGCCCTTTTCCCCACCTATCAAGCATCAGTCCTCGCTCCCGAATTTCTTGAATTGGTTTTACCTGGGATGCAAATATTGGGATACCCGATTGGATACAGGACGCGGCGATGTCGAACGGCATACTCTGTCTTTTTTCCAAGCAACACGGGGAGCGTGATAGCTTAGGCAGAGCGCATCAATCCGGCTACTACAGCATTGTCATTTAAACTCCGGAATCAGAAAGTGGCATACCGCTCGTTGCTGAGAAGGCACATCTTCCTTGCCGCGGGCATGCTGCTGTAGTCGGCGATCACAATGGCGTCACACAGGTGGGATATCAGATCCATAATTCATATAAAGTGAATAAATAATCAACTTTTAGGTCAATTGTTCTATTTCAGTTGTGACTTTATAGTGGTGATTTTCAATATGTGATGCGTAAACCGCAAAGAGAACGCCGCCATGCCAATCATTGACCGCCGTTCCGCGCTCGCCTTGCTGGTAGCGGGCACATTCTTCATGGAAAACCTGGATGCCACGGTGATTACCCCGGCGATCCCGACGATGGCACGCAGTTTCGGCGCCTTGCCGGTCGATCTCAACACCGGAGTGTCGGCCTACATGCTGACGCTGGGCGTATTCATCCCGATCAGCGGATGGATGGCGGAACGTTTTGGGGCGCGGCACGTGTTCGCTTTCGCCATCGCCTTGTTTACCGTCGCGTCACTGCTGTGTGGACTGGCGGCCTCACTGCCGCAGTTCATCGTCACGCGCATCCTGCAGGGGATCGGCGGGGCCCTGATGGTGCCGGTCGGGCGGTTAGTGGTATTGCGCGAAACGCCCAAACAGGAACTGGTGCGCGCAATCGCAGTGCTCACCTGGCCGGCGTTGGTAGCTCCGGTGCTGGGGCCGCCGCTGGGCGGACTAATCGCCGACCACGGCGATTGGCGTTGGATTTTCTGGCTCAACCTGCCGCTGGGCGCGATCGCCTTTATACTTGCCTGGTATATCGTGCCGCCGCTGGAACGTGTTCGGGACAAACCGTTCGACTGGCCGGGCTTCCTGCTGACGGGCGGCGGGCTATTCGGCCTGATGGCGGCCACCGAAATCCTGTCGCATCCTGAAGCGGCTTGGGGCGAGGCGGCACTGGCGCTAGCCGCCGGTATTGGCTTGATGGCGGCTGGCGTCGTCCATCTCAAACGTGCGGCCCGGCCGATGTTCGACCTTGGCGCGCTAAAGCTGCCGACCTTCGCGGTTACAATCTGGGGCGGCTCACTGTTCCGTATGGGCGTGAGCGCGGTGCCGTTCCTGCTCCCGCTGATGTTCCAGATTGGTTTCGGTTTCGATGCCTTCTCCGCGGGCATGATGCTGATGGCGGTATTCGCCGGGAACCTGACAATGAAACCGCTGACGACGCGGGTGATGCGACGCTTTGGCTTCCGGCCGATCCTGATCGTCAATGGCGTGTTCAATGCTGCCTTGATCGGTGCTTGCGCGTTATTCGCCAGCCAGATGCCGCTGTGGCTAATCTGCACAGTGTTGTTCTTCGGCGGCATGGCGCGCTCAATGCAGTTCACCGCGCTTAACACCATTGCCTTCTCCGATGTGCCACAGGCGCAGATGTCGAGTGCCAATACCCTGTTCTCCACGGCTTTCCAGCTTGCAATGGGTTTAGGTATCGCACTGGGCGCTATCGCCTGGCGCATCGGCGAAGCCATGGCGCCCGCGGCTGACGCCGCCATGCCATTCCGTATCGCCTTCCTGGTCGTCGCTGCAACCGCGCTATTGGCCGTCGTGGATAGCGCTATGCTCAAGCCTGGTGCCGGTGACCATGTGGCGAAAAACAAGCCTTAACCATACAAAAAAGAGAAACCGGATGGGCCAAGCCTACAATCCTCATTGTCTTAGCCAGAAGACGTGATATGACATGAAACGGCAAGATGGTGCTGGGGCTCGCCCTTCGGGCCGTCGCCGCAAGCGGCTCCGTTGCCTCACGGGTGAGGCTCGAACCTGCTACAGGTTCGAATCGTTAAGTTCGGCGCATAGCAAAAAAGCGCCTTTAGGGCGCTTTTTTACATTGGTGGGTCGTGCAGGATTCGAACCTGCGACCAATTGATTAAAAGTCAACTGCTCTACCAACTGAGCTAACGACCCATTGATATGGCTTACTGCCGAACGATGAATACAGAAGGGAGGACTGTATTATCAAGAAACCAGATGGTGGGTCGTGCAGGATTCGAACCTGCGACCAATTGATTAAAAGTCAACTGCTCTACCAACTGAGCTAACGACCCACTGATATGGTTTATTGCCGAACGATGAATACAGAACGGAGGGCTGTATTATCAAAATACTAAATGGTGGGTCGTGCAGGATTCGAACCTGCGACCAATTGATTAAAAGTCAACTGCTCTACCAACTGAGCTAACGACCCATAACAGTGGTGGGTGATGACGGGCTCGAACCGCCGACCCCCTCCGTGTAAAGGAGATGCTCTACCAACTGAGCTAATCACCCACTGAATATGGTTACTGCTATTACCAGGAAATTGGTGGGTCGTGTAGGATAACTCGGCTTCGCCTCGCCCTTCGGGCCATCGCTGCGCGATGTTGTCTCGCTCCGCTCGACTCGAACCTTAACGGTTCTCATCCTTTACGTTCCACTCTCTGCCAATCCATTTTGAATTGGTGGGTCGTGCAGGATTCGAACCTGCGACCAATTGATTAAAAGTCAACTGCTCTACCAACTGAGCTAACGACCCAATTTCCCTGCTGCTTTAACATCTTGCAAGATGTCTTGGCAACGGCGGCATATATTACTAATTTATCTTGGCAGCGCAACCTAAATTTCATTAACAGCGGTTCAACTGCTTGTTCTTCACGCGAATGAGCCCAGAAATCGGCCAAAAAGGCCAATATCCGGGCTCATTTTTACTGATTTAACTGGCTATGCGTTTTTTTGCCTGTTTGGCCGCATCGCTGGTTGGGTACTGTTTTACCACCTGTTGGAAAACGGCCTTGGCCTTATCGGCCTGCCCTTTTTCCTGCATGATAACCCCAACTTTATACATGGCATCCGGCGCTTTCGGTGATTTAGCGTAGTTCTTCACCACCACGGCAAAATAGTAGGCCGCATCGTCTTTTTTACCCTTGTTGTAAAACAACTGCCCCAGCCAATAGTTGGCGTTGGGCTGGTAGGTAGACTGCGGATACTGTTTTACGAACGACTGAAAGGCCGTGATCGCCTGGTCATACTGTTTTTTTTCCAGCGCCAGCGACACAGCGCTGTTGTAATCGCTGTTCGCATCGCCCGTGCTGGCCGGGGCCTGTGCGCCCGAATTCCCGGAATCAGCATTAGCCGCAGCCGCACCTGCGCCCGCCGAAGCGGCAGGAGCCTGGGCGCCACCTTGGCTAAGGCTGTCAATTTGCTGGTAGATCTGCTTCTGGCGTTCAACAACCTGATTCAATTGGTACTGGCTTTCTTGAATCTGCCCGCGCAGGGTATCGATATCACGCTGGTTATCGGAGGCTTGCTGCTGAAGTTGGTTTAAAAGCTGGCCTTGAGCATTGGTGATACGCTCAAGTGAGGTGACGCGGTCTTCAACCGAGCCGGAGCCGACATTACTGATTGGCGCTTGGGCAGTAGCGGCCCATGGAGCCGCTACGCCAACCAGTAACGACAGACCAAAAAAATGACGTCTGAAGTTACTGTTCATGCGATTCTCTTAGTAAACCAGAACGGCACGACGGTTTTTAGCATAAGCCGCTTCGTCGTGGCCCAGTACTGCTGGTTTTTCTTTACCGTAAGAAACGATAGAGATCTGATCAGCAGAAACGCCTTTACCTTGCAGGTACATTTTCACGGCGTTAGCACGGCGTTCGCCCAGGGCGATGTTATATTCCGGCGTACCGCGCTCATCCGCGTGGCCTTCAACGGTCACTTTGTAGGATGGGTTGTTACGCAGGAAAGCCGCGTGCGCATCCAGCATCTGAGAGAACTCAGAAGTGATGTCATACTTGTCCAGGCCGAAGTAAACAATGTTGTTCTTCTGCAGTTCTTGCATCTGCAGACGAGCTTGTTCTTCGGAAGACAGGTTGCTGCTACCGCTTTCCATACCAGTGCCGGCGCCAGCGCCCATGCCTGATTGGTCATTGTTAGCGCTTTTGTTAGAACTACAAGCTGCTACAGCCAGAACTGGCAGTGCCAGCAGAAGCCCTTTCAGCACTTTGTTCAGTTGCATTTCTTTGTTCCTTTTAGAGTTTGCCATACATATTTACACATGCATCACAGATACGGCGACCAGGCAGGAAATTTTACCTGTCCATCAGTTGCCGGAAGACGCGCTTTGAAACGCCCGTCGGTCGAAACCAATTGCAGCACAGAGCCCATACCTTGCGTGGAGCTATAGATCACCATGGTGCCGTTAGGTGCGATACTTGGCGTTTCGTCCAGGAACGTATCCGTTAAAACTTGAACGGCGCCCGAACCCAGATCCTGTTTGGCGATATGCTGAACCCCATTGTTGGAGCTCACCATCACCAGGAATTTACCGTCGGCGCTGACTTCAGAGTCCTGATTCTGAGAACCTTCCCAGGTCAGGCGCTGCGGAGCACCACCATTTGCACTGATTTTATAAATCTGCGGACGCCCGCCCTGATCGGAAGTGTACGCCAGCGACTGGCTATCCGGGAACCAGGTTGGCTCCGTATTGTTGCTGCGACCATCGGTCACCTGAGTAATCTGCCCTGAACCCAAATTCATTACGTACAGATTCAGGCTACCAGATTTGGACAGCGCAAAGGCCAGGCGGCTACCGTCCGGCGAGAACGCCGGCGCACCGTTGTGCCGCGGGAATGAGGCAATCTGGCGAATGGCACCGCTGGACAACGTCTGGACAACCAACGCTGAACGGCCGCTTTCAAAGGTCACATAGGCCAACTTGCTGCCGTCTGGCGACCAGGCCGGCGACATCAGCGGTTCCGGCGAGCGGTGCACCACAAACTGGTTGAAGCCGTCGTAATCCGCTACGCGCAGTTCATACGGGAACTTGCCGCCGTTGGTTTGAACAACATAGGCGATGCGGGTGCGGAATGCGCCCTTGATGCCCGTCAGTTTCTCAAACACTTCATCGCTGGCGGTATGCGCAGCATAACGCAACCATTGCTTGGTTACCTTATACTGATTTTGCGCCAATACCGTGCCCGGCGCGCCAGAAGTGTCGACCAGTTGGTAAGACACCAGATAGCTGCCGTCGGCGCCAGGCTGGATCTGCCCGACAACCACAGCATCGATCCCCAACGCCGTCCAGGCCGCAGGGGTCACTTCAGACGCCGTAGACGGTTGCTGCGGCATGCGCGCGGCGTCAATCGGGTTGAACTTGCCGCTGTTGCGCAGATCGGCACCCACTATTTTGCCGATATCTTCCGGCGGCGTGCCCGGGCCCGCCCATTTAAACGGCACCACGCCAATCGGGCGAGCGGAGTCGACCCCTTGGGTGATTTCAATACGAACTTCCGCGTGCAGCACGGAGGCCCACAGTATTAAAAAACCTAGCGCTACTCGAAATGCCTGCTTCATCTCATCTCCCTTATCCAGACAGGATTGCCTGCGATAAATTAGCAGAATTTTAACAAACCAACACAAACAACACTACATAATCCCTGTTGGTTACCTTAGTACATCCCTGCAGTATTACTCAGTTAATCAACCGTTATTGCGGTTTGAATTCAAGGGTCGAATTCTTAAAGTGCTGATAAACCGCATCGCTTGGCGGTTTGGGAATATTAGCCTGTTTCGCTGCGGCCACGGCTGCCTGACACAGTGCAGGATCCCCACCCGCAGGCTGTACACTGATCAACAGGCCATCCGGCGCTAGCTTGATGTGCAGATCACAGGTCTTACCAGAGAACGAGCTGGCGTCATAAAACTTGTTCTGAATCGCCGAACGAATCTGCCCCATATAACCACTAATATCCGCCCCACTGGCGCCCGCCGTTTTAGCATTGCCCTGGCCGGCCGGTTTACCGTCGCCTTTCTGAGTGGCGCCGCCGCCTTTCGGCGCGTTCTTGCCGTCCGCCAGGCCGCCAAACAGCTCGTCAACATCCGCAGACTGCTTCGCCGCCTCGGCAGCAGCTTTCTTCTTGGCATCAGCCGCTTTTTTGGCTGCCGCCGCTTTTTCCGCCGCTGCCTTTTTAGCCTCTTCGGCTGCGGCTTTCTTCGCCTCTTCAGCAGCTGCTTTCTTAGCCGCCTCGGCCGCGGCTTTTTTCTCTGCATCCGCAGCCGCTTTGGCTTCAGCGGCTTTCTTCGCCTCTTCCGCCTGCTTCTTGGCCGCTGCGGCGGCCGCTTCTTTCTTGGCTTCCGCCTCGGCCTTTTTCTGTGCTTCGGCCTGCGCCTGCGCGATTTTATCCGCTTCGGCTTTTGCTTTAGCCGCGGCTTCTTCCGCCGCCTTTTGCTGCTGTTTGGCCTTCGCCGCGGCGGCTTCCGCCGCTTTCTGTTGCTCGGCGGCCTGCTGCTGTTGCTCCGCCGCCTGCTTTTGCTGCTCTGCCTGGGCCGCTTTTTCCTGGGCGGCCTTTTCCTGCGCCGCCAGCCGCTCTTGCTCCAGCGCTTTTAGGCGCTGCTGCTCTGCCGCCTGCTTCTGCTGCAGCTCTTCAGCCTGCTGTTCCGCCTTCTTCTGGCGCTGTTTCTCTGCACGCTGCGCATCATTGTTCTGCTGCTGCTGGCGATTGTACTGCTCGACCACCGCCCCCGGATCAACCATCACGGCGCCGATAGCGGTGCCGTCACCGCCGCCGCCAGCGCTCATTTCGGCATTTTCATGCAGCGAGCCCCAGATCAACAGGGCAATCAATACGAAGTGCAGAACCACCGAAACAATAACGGCGCGGTTCAGCTTATCGTTTTGCTCAGTTGGTTTTACCAAAATAGAGTCCCAAAAACTGGTGCCTAAACGGGGTTCCCGCATCAGTTACGCAGGAACCGGGTGCCGCTCGCCAGGCGGCTAGATAGGTTGAGTCATCAACCCAACCGAAGCCACGCCTGCCTGGTGCAGAATATTCAATGCCTTGATGATCTCATCATAAGGCACTTCCTTCGCCCCGCCGATCAAGAAGACCGTCTTCGGGTTCGCCGCCAGGCGTGATTTGGCCTCCGCTGCCACCTGCTCGGGCGGCAATAGCTCCATACGGTTATGGTCAACCACCATGGTGTATTGGCCAACGCCGGAAACCTCAAGGATGACCGGCGGATTATCATCGCTGGATACCGTTTTGGAATCGGTGGCATCCGGCAGATCGACCTCCACACTCTGGGTGATGATGGGTGCGGTTGCCATAAAGATCAGCAGCAGCACCAGCAGCACATCCAGCAGCGGAACAATGTTGATTTCAGACTTCAGCTCACGACGGCCACGTCTACGCGCCATGCTATCCTCCTACTTATTTGCTGCTGCTGGAGAAGGCCTGACGGTACAGAATGGCGGTAAACTCTTCCATAAAGTTGTCGTAATTCTGCTCAAGCTTGTTAACCCGCAGGTTGAGGCGGTTATACGCCATGACCGCCGGGATCGCAGCGAACAGACCGATCGCGGTGGCGATCAGTGCTTCGGCGATACCGGGCGCAACCATCTGCAGCGTTGCCTGCTTCACCGCGCCCAAGGCGATAAAGGCATGCATGATCCCCCATACGGTACCGAACAGGCCGATATAGGGGCTGATAGAGCCGACCGTGCCCAGGAAGGGGATGTGGTTTTCCAGGCTTTCCAGTTCACGATTGAGCGAAATACGCATCGCGCGTGAAGCGCCCTCAATCACCGCATCCGGCGCATGGTTATTGGCGCGGTGCAAACGGGCAAACTCTTTAAAGCCGGCATAAAAAATCTGTTCAGAGCCAGTCAGGCTGTCACGGCGCGCCTGGCTTTCCTGATACAGGCGTGAAAGCTCAATACCGGACCAGAACTTGTCTTCAAAGGCTTCGGCGTCGCGCGTTGCCGCATTCAAAATACGGGTACGCTGGATGATAATCGCCCAGGAGACTACGGAAAAGCCTATCAAAACCAGCATGATAAGCTTAACCAGCAGGCTCGCCTTCAAGAATAAATCTAGGATATTCATCTCAGTCACTGCTTAAACTCCGCGACAATAGACTTAGGAAGCGCTACCGGCTTCATTTGGTGTGGATCAATGCATGCAATCAACACATCTGCCTGACTCAAAAGAGTACCGTCAGAATTGACAATGCGTTGAGCAAACGTGAGAGAAGCCCCGCGTATCTGGGTGATTTCACTCTGCACTTCCAGCAGCTCATCAAGGCGTGCAGGATGCAGGTATTCCACCGTCATACGCCGGACCATAAAAGCGACGTGTTCACTGAGCAGTTGCTGCTGATGAAAGTTATGCTGACGCAACATTTCAGTGCGCGCTCTTTCAAAAAAGGCGACATAGCGAGCGTGATAAACCACGCCACCGGCATCGGTATCTTCAAAGTAGACACGCACCGGCCATCGGAACAACATATTACTCACTCTACTTCCCAGCAATGCAATTAACGCTGCTACTATACGCAAGAGAGATCGGGTTTGGAATGGGGTACCAGAGGGGGAATGCAAATAATTATGGGCCAGAATGGCCCATAACTCAGGTATTTCGAATAGATTATAAAGTTACGTAAAGTAATCCCGCGATAAGGATCACAATTGCCGGAAGTGGCGCGAAAAATGCACGCCACAATGCGCGTTGCGGGCGGAAACCAAAGCCATGAACCACCCCGGCGCAAACGGCCCAAATCAGCAAAATACCGTGCCATACTTCAAACGCGCTGGTGCGTGCGGCAAACCGAGAAGGATCCCAGAACACGCACCCTGCAACCACCAACGCCAGCACCAATGAGAGGGCCCGAACCGGGCCCTTATCGGTAATCGCGTACAGCTTATCGGCTAACGAATCCATTACTTGCCGTCTTGCTGCGCTTTTGAATCTTCGCTGTGCTCAAGCGCCAGCGCCGTGATGATGCCGAAGGCGCAGGCAAGAAGCGTTCCGAGAATCCAGGCAAAATACCACATGGTTTAGCTCCTTTTCCTTAGTACAACGAATGCTTGTTGCTTTCAATATAGTTCTTATCCAGGCGCCCGAACATTTTGTAGTACGACCAACTGGTGTACGCCAGAACGATAGGCACGAAGATCACGGCCACGACTGTCATCACCTGCAGAGTCAGCAGGCTGGACGTGGCATCCCACATGGTCAGGCTAACGTTCGGGTTAGTGCTGGAAGGCATCACGAACGGGAACATGGTGATGCCCGCCGTCAGGATCACACAGGCGATGGTCAATGATGACGTCACAAACGCCAGCGCGCCTTTTTCCAACCGTGAGAACAGGATGGTAAACAGCGGCAGCACCACACCCAGCGCAGGCAATGCCCACAGCAGCGGATATTTGTTGTAGTTGATCAGCCAAGCGCCAGCCTGATGGGCCACCTCTTTACGCAGCGGGTTAGACTCCGCCATTGTGTTCAGCGCGGAGGTGACCACATAGCCATCAATGCCTTTCACCAACCAGGCACCGGCCAACAGGAAGCATACCGCCATGATCAGCGTCGCCAACTGTGCCGCGGCGCGGGCGCGCAGGTGGATCTCACCGGTGGTGCGCATCTGCAGATAGGTCGCCCCTTGGGTAATCAGCATGGTCAGGCTGACGATACCCGCCAACAGGCCAAACGGATTCAGCAATTGGAAAAAGTTACCGGTATAGAACAGGCGCAGATACTCATCCACGTGGAACGGCACGCCCTGCAACAGGTTGCCGAAGGCCACGCCGAATACCAAGGCCGGCACGAATGAGCCGATGAAGATGCCCCAGTCCCACATGTTGCGCCAGCGGCTATTTTCCAGCTTGGAGCGGTAGTCAAAACCGACCGGGCGGAAGAACAACGACGCCAGCACCAGGATCATCGCCACGTAAAAGCCGGAGAATGCCGCAGCGTAAACCATCGGCCAGGCGGCAAACAGCGCGCCACCCGCAGTGATCAACCAAACCTGGTTACCGTCCCAGTGCGGGGCGATAGAGTTGATCATCACACGGCGTTCGGTATCGGTTTTCCCAATCAAGCGCACCAAAATGCCGACGCCCATATCAAAACCGTCGGTGATAGCGAAACCGATCAGCAGCACGCCAACCAGTATCCACCAGATAAATCGTAGTACTTCATAGTCAAACATACGTGGACTCCTGTTTAACGTGCTTCCTGCAAGGCGGCAGTCGGTTGTTCAAAATGGTAACGGCCGGTTTTCAGGCTGCTAGGGCCCAGGCGCGCGAATTTAAACATCAGATACAGCTCAGCCACCAGGAACAGCGTATACAAACCGCAAATCAGCCCCATGGAGAACAGGATATCACCCGCCGTCAGCGACGAGTTGGCAACGGCCGTCGGCAGCACCTCACCGATCGCCCAAGGCTGGCGGCCATATTCAGCCACGAACCAACCGGCTTCCACCGCAATCCACGGTAACGGAATACCGAACAGGGCAGCGCGCAGCAGCCATTTCTTCTGGCCAATACGGCCACGCACGACGCTGAGGAAAGACAGGCCGATAATGATCAGCATCAGCACACCGCAGGCCACCATGATACGGAAAGCAAAGTACAGCGGCGCCACGCGTGGGATGGAGTCTTTAGTTGCCTGGGCGATCTGCGCTTCCGTGGCATCGGTCACGTTCGGCGTATAGCGTTTGAGCAACATGCCATAACCCAGGTCCTGCTTGGTCTTGTTGAATTCGGCACGCACGTTCGGATCGGTATTGCCGGCGCGCAGTTCTTCCAGCAGGTGGTAAGCGGTCATACCGTTACGGATACGCAATTCATGCTGCGCCATCAAATCTTTCAGACCGGTGACCTGGGTATTGGTGGAGCGGGTTGCGATCAGGCCCAGCGCATAAGGGATTTGGATCGCGTATGCGTTTTCCTGTTTATCCTGGTTCGGGATACCGAACAGGGTAAAGGCCGCCGGTGCCGGTTGGGTTTCCCACTCGGCTTCGATCGCTGCCAGTTTGGTTTTCTGCACGTCGCCCATTTCATAACCGGATTCATCACCCAGCACGATAACGGACAGTACGGCAGCCATACCGAAGCTGGCGGCGATGGCGAAGGAGCGTTTGGCGAACGCCACATCACGGCCTTTCAGCAGGTAATAGGCGCTGATGCCCAGCACGAACATCGCACCGGTGGTGTAACCGGCCGCGACGGTATGCACAAACTTCACCTGCGCAACGGGGTTCAGGACCAGTTCGGAGAAGCTCACCATCTCCATACGCATGGTTTCGAAGTTGAAGTCAGAAGCGATTGGGTTCTGCATCCAGCCGTTAGCGACCAGGATCCACAGAGCAGAAAGGTTGGAGCCGAGGGCCACAAACCAGGTTACCGCCATGTGCTGCACCTTGCTCAGACGATCCCAGCCGAAGAAGAACAGGCCAACCAGCGTCGATTCAAGGAAGAACGCCATCAGACCTTCGATCGCCAACGGGGCCCCGAAGATGTCACCGACGTAGTGAGAGAAGTAAGACCAGTTGGTTCCGAACTGGAACTCCATGGTCAAACCGGTGGCCACACCCAGGGCAAAGTTGACTGCAAACAGCTTGCCCCAGAATTTGGTCATATCTTTATAGATTTGTTTGCCTGACAGCACATATACCGTTTCCATAATTGCCAACAGAAACGCCATACCGAGCGTTAGTGGAACAAATAAGAAATGGTACATCGCCGTTAACGCAAACTGTAAGCGCGACAGCTCGACAATATCAAACATCTTGACTCCTTGCTCCTCGCAGGAAGACTCCGACTTGCGGTTACCGGCATAGTGCCGCTAACGCCCCGCAGTGAATGCCCTAAAAACACAACAAATTGATCCAGCCTCTCCGCTTTCAACTACGCGCTCAGGCCCGCGCATCACAACGGACACAAAGCACAACACTGAAAACCGACAGCGGGTAACAAATACAACAAGATCGCCCATGCCTGAATACAGAATGGATGATACTCGCCCAATCCCACACAATAAATAGGTTTTTACGTGACGTGGGTTAGACTTTTGGCTATAGGTCAAAAGACAGCCAAAAGAGGTGCTCAGGCTTAATTTGATCTGAAACAATTTAAGCCTATCTGGCTTTTATTTCCAGATTCATCACACTATTTCGCATAATTTTCTTATGACATGTTAATCAATGAGTTAATTTTTTTTCCATCATGTTCATTATGTTAATTTAATGTAGCATAAAAGGTGGGTGTTTTTATTTTTACCTACTTATAACACGCAATAAATTAACCATTTATTTCCATATATCGAACACAGTGATTTAAATCACAAAATTGATTTTCTACATTAATCATAGCCGTTTTTTCTGCCGCCGAGACAATGCTTTTCCCTTCACGCCATACCCGGCGCGCAACCGCACGACGACATCCTTGCACACCAGACACGGCTCGGTGCCGATGCCGTTTTTGAGAGGCTCAATCCCCTCAACCGCTTTCAACATGGCTATACGCAGGCCGACAGGTAATGAACGGAAGCAACCGGGAGAGAGCCGCATGGCAAATGCCGCGTGGTCATTTAGCTATTAATAAACAGACGTTGAGATACAATCACGATTAATAAACGTAAAAATAAATAAAAAAATAACATTTAGTGTCATTTTAATTAACTGCGTTACTGGAATACATTACGACGGCTCTAGATGGTAAAAAACGGCGTCTTAGCAAAAAACAGCTTTCTCTCATAAAAAAACCATCTGCGCTGCTAAACCGCCCCCCCAAAAAAAAGCCACCCGGTGGGTGGCCTACAACACATAAGTTATTACCAGATTACGCTATGGCTCAGTTGCCCAATACGGTTTTGATGGCGTCGCCAATATCAGCCAGGCTGCGTACGGTTTTCACCCCTGCCGCTTCCAGCGCCGCGAATTTTTCATCCGCCGTGCCTTTACCGCCGGCAATGATCGCGCCCGCGTGGCCCATACGTTTGCCCTTGGGCGCGGTGACGCCGGCAATATAGCCAACCACAGGCTTGGTCACGTGCGCCTTGATATACGCCGCGGCTTCTTCTTCCGCGCTGCCGCCGATTTCACCAATCATAACAATGGCTTCAGTTTGCGGATCTTCCTGGAACAGTTTCAGGATATCGATGAAATTGGAACCAGGGATAGGGTCGCCGCCAATGCCAACACAAGTGGACTGCCCCAACCCCACATCGGTGGTTTGTTTCACCGCTTCATAGGTCAGGGTGCCGGAGCGGGAAACAATGCCCACTTTGCCCGGCAGGTGAATATGGCCCGGCATGATACCGATTTTACATTCACCTGGGGTGATAACCCCCGGGCAGTTCGGGCCGATCATCCGCACACCGGCTTCGTCCAGCTTCACTTTAACGGTCAGCATATCCAGCGTCGGGATGCCTTCCGTAATGGTGATGATCAGTTTGATACCGGCATCAATCGCTTCCAGAATGGAATCTTTGCAGAACGGGGCCGGCACGTAGATCACCGATGCCGTAGCGCCGGTGGCTTCTACCGCTTCGCGTACGGTATTGAATACCGGCAGCCCCAAATGGGTAGTGCCGCCTTTGCCCGGCGTCACGCCGCCGACCATTTTCGTGCCGTAGGCGATGGCCTGTTCGGAGTGGAAGGTGCCCTGGCTACCGGTAAAACCCTGGCAAATGACTTTGGTGTTCTTATCAATTAAAATGGACATTATTCCCCCTCCACTGCCGCAACAACTTGCTGAGCCGCATCTGTCAGGCTGGTCGCAGCAATGATGTTCAAACCGCTGTCCGCCAGTTTTTTGGCGCCCAATTCGGCATTGTTACCTTCCAGGCGCACCACCACAGGGACGCTCACGCCCACCTCGGCCACTGCGCCAATGATACCGTCGGCGATCAGATCGCAGCGCACGATACCACCAAAAATATTCACCAGAACCGCCTTCACCTTGTCGTCAGACAGGATGATTTTAAACGCTTCGGTAACGCGTTCTTTGGTTGCGCCGCCGCCCACGTCAAGGAAGTTGGCTGGCTCACCGCCGTGCAATTTGACAATGTCCATGGTACCCATTGCCAGCCCGGCGCCGTTCACCATACAGCCGATGTTTCCGTCCAGGGCGACATAGTTCAGCTCCCACTGGGACGCACGGGATTCGCGTTCATCTTCCTGCGAGATATCATGCATTTCGCGCAGTTCCGGCTGGCGGAACAGCGCGTTGCCGTCAACGCCCAACTTGCCGTCCAGGCAGATCAAATCGCCCTGTTTGGTGATCACCAGCGGGTTGATTTCAACCAGCGCCAGATCGCGTTCCAGGAACAACTTCGCCAATCCCATGAAAATTTTGCTGAACTGGCTAACCTGTTTCCCCGACAGCCCCAGCTTGAATGCCAGCTCGCGGCCCTGATAAGGCTGCGGCCCGGTCAGCGGATCGATACTCATCTTGTGGATCAATTCAGGGGTGTGCTCGGCCACCTTCTCGATTTCCACACCGCCTTCGGTAGAGGCCATGAAGACCACGCGGCGGCTACTGCGATCCACCACCGCGCCCAGATACAGTTCCTTGTCGATATCGGTGGCCGCTTCCACCAGGATCTGGTTAACCGGCTGGCCCTGCTCATCCGTCTGGTAGGTCACCAGGCGTTTGCCCAGCCATTGTTCAGCAAAAGCACGAATCTCTTCCTTACTGTTCACTACCTTGACGCCGCCCGATTTACCACGGCCGCCAGCATGCACCTGGCATTTGACGACCCATGGGCCACTGCCGATTTTGGAAGCGGCTTCTTCTGCTTCACGCGGCGTCGTGCAGGCGTAACCGGCAGGGGCCGGCAAGCCATACCGAGCAAACAGCTGTTTTGCCTGATATTCGTGTAAGTTCATGATATTCAATCCGTTCTGTCTGAAAGTTTTAGCCGAGCCACGATCGCGAAAACCGCATGACTTATCGGCCACAGAGTATCGTAAGGGCACGATACCGCGCGCCATGTGTCTCCCGCCGTATTCGGGTATGGCTGCCATCATAGACCAACACACACGGCCAACACCTTATGCTGAGTCAAATAGCCGCCCGGCGGCACACAACGCAGGGCGGCAATGGTCTGGTACTAGACGTCCAGCAGCAGGCGAGTCGGATCTTCCAGCATCTCTTTGACCGCCACCAAATAACCCACGGACTCACGCCCGTCGATCAGCCGGTGATCGTATGAGAGAGCCAGATACATCATCGGCAGGATCACCACCTGGCCGTTTACTGCCATCGGCCGGTCCTTGATCGCGTGCATCCCCAAAATGGCGCTTTGCGGCGGGTTTATGATAGGCGTCGACATCAGTGAACCGAACACACCGCCGTTGGTGATGGTGAAGTTACCGCCGGTCAGTTCTTCCACTTTCAACTTGCCGTCACGGCCTTTTACCGCCAGCTCTTTAATTTTTTTCTCAATGTCCGCCATGCTGAGGCTGTCCACGTCGCGCAGAACCGGGGTCACCAGGCCGCGCGGCGTCGATACCGCAATGCTGACATCAAAGTAATTGTGATAAACCACGTCATCGCCATCAATGGAAGCATTCACTTCCGGGTAGCGTTTCAATGCTTCAACCACCGCCTTGATGTAGAAGGACATGAAGCCCAGGCGCACGCCGTGGCGCTTTTCAAACGCTTCGCCGTACTGTTTGCGCAGATCCATGATCGGCTTCATGTTGATTTCATTGAAGGTCGTCAGCATGGCCGTGCTGTTTTTGGCCTCCAGCAGGCGTTCCGCCACGCGTTTGCGCAGGCGGGTCATCGGCACGCGTTTTTCACTGCGGCCGTTCAACGCCGCAGGCTGAGGTGCCGCTTCGGCCGCTGGCGCAGCGGCGGGCTGCTGAGCGGGCTTCGCCGCGTTGGCCAGATGCACTTCCACATCTTCACGGGTGATACGGCCACCCACGCCACTGCCTTTAATGGCGCTGGCATCAAGTTCATGTTCAGCAATCAGGCGGCGAATCGCCGGGCTTAATGCGTCATTGCTCTCTTCTTCCAGGCTGGCGGTGGCGCGCTGGGCCGGCGTGGCTTCTTTGCTTTGGCTTTTCTCTGCCGTCGGCTTACCGGAGTTATCGCCCTGGCGAATGCGGCCGAGGATCTGCCGGGAAGTCACCGTGGCGCCTTCATCTTCCAAAATGGCATCAAGCACGCCCGCTTCGCTGGCGGGCACTTCCAGCACCACTTTGTCGGTTTCAATTTCAACCAGGACTTCGTCACGCTGAACGCTATCGCCCGGTTTTTTGTGCCAGGTGGCAACCGAGGCATCGGCAACCGATTCAGGAAGGTCAGGAACCAGAATATCTACGCTACTCATTAGCTTTCCCTTAATTTTTAATCAATATTCAGCGCGTCATTCACCAGAGCCTGTTGCTGCTTCTGGTGCACGGACATATAACCCACCGCCGGCGAGGCGGAGGCAGGCCGCCCGGCGTAACGTAAAGAGGCCCCGAACGGGATCACTTCACGGAAATTATGCTGGCTGCAGTACCAGGCCCCCTGGTTCAACGGCTCTTCCTGGCACCAGACAAAATCATGCACATGGGCGTATTTTTCCAGCACCGCCTGAACCGCCTGATGTGGGAACGGATACAGTTGCTCGATACGCACAATCGCCACATCCTGCTGCTCATTCTTCCGGCGCTGTTCCAGCAGGTCGTAATACACCTTGCCGGCGCACAGTACGACGCGCTTCACGGCTTTCGGATCGAGCTCATCGATCTCGCCAATCGCCGGCTGGAAGGCGCCGTTGGCCAACTCATCCAGCGAAGAGGTCGCCAGCGGGTGGCGCAACAGAGATTTGGGCGACATCACCACCAGCGGGCGGCGCATACCGCGCAGCGCCTGGCGGCGCAGCATGTGGTAAACCTGCGCCGGCGTTGACGGAATGCACACCTGCATATTCTGTTCCGCACAAAGCTGCAGATAGCGCTCCAGGCGGGCGGAGGAGTGTTCCGGCCCCTGCCCTTCATAGCCATGCGGCAGCAGCATCACCAGCCCGCACATACGGCCCCATTTTTGCTCGCCGGAGCTGATGAACTGATCGATCACCACCTGGGCGCCGTTGGCGAAGTCACCAAACTGCGCTTCCCAGATCGTCAATGTGCGCGGTTCGGCGGTGGCATAGCCATATTCGAACGCCAGCACCGCCTCTTCAGACAGCACGGAATCCCACACCTTGAACTCGCCTTGCCCACTATGGATATTTGCCAACGGCACGTAGACCGAACCATCTTTCTGGTTATGCACCACGGCATGGCGGTGGAAGAACGTCCCGCGGCCGGAGTCTTCACCGGAAATACGGATTGGGATACCTTCATCCACCAGCGTCGCATACGCCAACGTTTCGGCCCCGCCCCAGTCGAACAGCTTGTTGCCCGCGGCCATCTCAGCGCGATCGCCGTAGATTTTCGCCACGCGGGATTGCATTTCGACCCCATCCGGCACACGGCTGATGCGGCGCGCCAGCTCCTGCAGGCGTTTCATATCCACTTTGCTTGGATATTCTTCGTCCCATTCATGGTTCAGATAAGGCGACCAGGTGAAAGAGTGAAGGTTCATCGGGCGCCATGAATCCACAACGCACTCACCGCCATCAAGCGCATCACGATACAGGTTGACCATTTCCGTGGCATCTTCCAGGCTGGCGATATTCTGCTCTGTCAGTTTGTCAGCGTAGATCTTGCGCGGCGTAGGGTGTTTCTTGATCTTTTGATACATCAACGGCTGAGTGGCACTCGGCTCATCCGCTTCGTTATGGCCATGACGGCGGTAACAGACCAGATCGATCATCACGTCACGTTTGAAGGTGTTACGGAAATCCAACGCAATCCGGGTCACGAAGGCCACGGCTTCCGGATCGTCTGCGTTCACATGGAAAATCGGCGCCTGCACCATTTTAGCGATATCGGTGCAATACTGGGTGGAGCGCGCATCATGCGGGTTGGAGGTGGTGAAACCCACCTGGTTGTTAATCACGATGCGCACCGTACCGCCCACCTCATAGCCGCGGGCCTGCGACATGTTCAGGGTTTCCTGAATAACGCCCTGGCCGGTAATGGCGGCATCGCCATGAATAGTGATTGGCAACACCATGTTGCTGTGCGCTTCATCAAGACGATCGCGGCGAGCACGTACCGAGCCCATCACCACCGGGCTGACGATTTCCAGGTGCGAGGGGTTAAACGCCAGCGCCAGGTGAACCATACCACCTTCGGTTTCGACGTCGGACGAATAGCCTTGGTGATATTTCACATCGCCGGTGCCCAGGTGTTCTTTATGCTTACCGGCAAACTCGTCGAACAAATCAGCCGGTTTCTTACCCAGCACATTGATCAGCACGTTCAGGCGGCCGCGGTGGGCCATGCCCAGCACCACTTCACGCGTGCCATTACTGCCGGCGTGGCGCACCATCTCTTTCAACATCGGCACCAGCGCATCGCCGCCTTCCAGCGAGAAGCGCTTCGCCCCGGGGAACTTGGCCCCCAGATAGCGTTCCAGCCCTTCGGCCGCCGTCAGCTCTTGCAGAAAACGGCGCTTCTCCTCGTTGCTGAAGCTGGCCTGGCCAACCACCGATTCAATACGCTGCTGGATCCAGCGTTTTTCGTCGGTATTGGTGATGTGCATGTATTCAGCGCCGATCGAACCGCAATAGGTTTGTTTCAGCGCGGCATACAAATCACTCAGCCGCATGGTTTCTCTGCCAATGGCGAAAGAACCCACGTTAAAAGTTTCCTGAAAATCGGCTTCGGTCAGGTTGTGGTAGGCAGGGTCCAGATCCAGCACCCGCTCCTGTTGCCATAAGCCGAGCGGATCCAGATTGGCATGCTGGTGCCCACGAAAGCGGAATGCGTTGATTAATTGCAGCACCTTGACCTGTTTGGCATCGGTCTGCGGATCGCTGATGGTGGAGTGATAACGTGCGCTATCTTTCGCCAGGCGGCGGAAATACTCGCGCGTTTGGGAATGGAGCTGATCGGGTGTGGCTCTTACGGTAGGAAGCTGCTGAAAGATAGAACGCCAGCTATCCTCAACGGAGCCCGGATCGGTTAGAAAATCTTCATAGAGCTGCTCTATGTAGGACTGGTTCGCGCCCGCCAGATAGGAGGAATCCAGCCAGGCCTTCATTGCGCCGTTCTGCATTATGATCCCTTAAGCTTTAAAGCTTCAGTTTTCGCCGTGGTTAACATGGTTACCGTGAAAAGACGGTTTGCCGTAAAACGGTTCACTCGCCGTACCTGCGGCCTTATCCTGAACTCAGCACAACCGCGTTATTATTGCAAACAAACTGGGCCAGGACAGCGCACAAACGCGATACCACACGTTTAAATGCCCTTACCGGCGCCGACTGGCGAAAATACGCTCAGATGCGCCGTTCCCCATTGCTAAAAAATAACCGCTTGCCGAATTCAAACCTCACGTACGTTTTATTCCGGGCCTCGCGGCCCATTACAAGGAACATCTAAAAACCGAGGAAAAACAAGCTTTGCCAACATGGCAATCACCACCGGTTTTTAGGCGCTTCCTGCCCAGCGATGAGGCCGGGGAACCCCCGGCACAGCATCTTGTACTCTTTAAGCGCTACGCTGCAGCAACATTGACTTAATATGGCCAATTGCACGCGTTGGATTAAGGCCTTTGGGACATACACTGACACAATTCATAATGCTATGGCAGCGGAAAACACTAAAAGCATCGTTCAGATCATCCAAACGTTCTGCCGTTTCGGTATCGCGGCTGTCGATCAGGAAGCGGTATGCCGCCAGCAGCCCAGCCGGCCCAACGAACTTATCAGGGTTCCACCAGAATGACGGGCACGAGGTTGAACAGCAGGCACACAGAATGCACTCATACAAACCATCCAGTTTAGCGCGCTGCTCCGGCGATTGCAGGTGTTCGCGCGCCGGTGGATTTTTACCGTCATTCAATAAGTAAGGCTTAATCTTTTCATACTGGGTATAGAACTGCCCCATGTCCACCACCAGATCGCGGATCACCGGCAATCCCGGCAGCGGCCGGATCACGATCTTGTTATTGCCTTTGCGCAGCGCAGATACCGGGGTGATACAGGCCAGGCCGTTTTTACCGTTCATATTCAGCCCGTCGGAGCCGCAGACCCCTTCACGGCAGGAACGGCGAAACGCCAGGGTCGGATCCTTTTCTTTCAGTTGGATCAGCGCGTCCAACAACATCATATCCCGGCCTTCTTCCGCTTCCAGCGTGTAATCCTGCATGTGCGGCGCATCATCAACATCCGGGTTATAGCGATAGATTGAAAATTCGAGTTTCATTTATCCCTTCTCCGCAATTAATAAGAACGCACTTTTGGCGGGAATGCCGGGCGCAACGTCGGCTGCATATTCACGCTACGGCGCGTCATGCTTTCCGACTGCGGCAGATACAGCGAATGGCACAGCCAATTAGCGTCATCCCGATCCGGGTAGTCAAAGCGGCTGTGGGCGCCGCGGCTTTCCGTGCGGTAGTTGGCCGATACGGCGGTAGAAAACGCCGTCTCCATCAGGTTATCCAACTCCAGGCATTCGATGCGCTGGGTATTGAACTCCGTTGAGGTATCGTCCAAACGCGCGTTCTTCAGGCGCTCGCGGATCACTTTCAACTCTTCCAACCCTTTGGCCATCGCATCGCCTTCGCGGAACACCGAGAAATTGTGCTGCATACAGGATTGCAGCGCTTTGCGGATTTCAACCGGATCTTCACCGCTGCGGTTATTGTTCCAGCGATTAAGGCGTTCCAGCGAAGCCTCAACGTCGGAATCGCTGGCGTCACGGCTAGCGCCCTGCTCTTCCAGGGACTCCTGCAGATGCAGGCCCGCGGAACGGCCGAAGACCACCAGATCGAGCAGCGAGTTGCCGCCAAGCCGGTTGGCGCCGTGTACCGACACACAAGCGATTTCGCCCACAGCGAATAGCCCCGGGATCACCACGTCTTCCCCCTGCGCGTTCACCGTCAATGCCTGGCCGGTCACCTTGGTTGGAATGCCGCCCATCATATAGTGGCAGGTCGGGATCACCGGGATCGGCTCTTTGACCGGATCGACGTGAGCAAAAGTGCGCGACAGCTCGAGGATCCCCGGCAAGCGCGATTCCAAGACATCTTTACCCAGATGATCGAGCTTCAGCTTGGCGTGCGGGCCCCACGGGCCGTCGCAGCCGCGGCCTTCACGGATTTCGATCATGATCGAACGAGCCACCACATCACGGCCCGCCAGATCTTTGGCATTCGGCGCGTAGCGCTCCATGAAGCGCTCGCCGTGTTTGTTCAGCAGGTATCCGCCTTCGCCACGGCAGCCTTCTGTGACCAGAACCCCCGCGCCGGCAATACCGGTTGGGTGGAACTGCCACATTTCCATATCCTGCACCGGCACCCCAGCGCGCAACGCCATCCCCACGCCGTCGCCGGTATTGATGTGCGCATTGGTGGTGGACTGATAAATACGCCCGGCGCCGCCGGTCGCCAACACGGTGGCCTTGGCTTTGAAATAGACCACTTCGCCGGTTTCAATACAGATAGCGGTGGTGCCCACCACGGCGCCATCCTGGTTTTTCACCAGATCCAGCGCATACCATTCGGAGAAAATCGTAGTGTGATTTTTCAGATTCTGCTGGTAAAGGGTGTGCAGCAGCGCATGGCCGGTGCGGTCGGCAGCGGCGGCCGTGCGGGCCGCCTGCTCGCCGCCAAAGTTCTTCGACTGGCCGCCAAACGGCCGCTGATAAATACGGCCATCATCCAAACGGGAAAACGGCAGCCCCATGTGTTCAAGCTCAAGAATGGCTTCAGGGCCGGTTTTGCACATGTATTCGATGGCGTCCTGATCGCCGATATAATCAGAGCCTTTCACCGTGTCGTACATGTGCCATTCCCAGTTATCTTCATGGGTGTTGCCAAGCGCGACGGTAATGCCGCCCTGAGCGGACACGGTATGGGAACGGGTTGGAAATACTTTTGACAGCAGGGCACAGGTTGAGCCCGCCTGGGAAATCTGCAGCGCCGCGCGCATTCCCGCGCCGCCGGCACCGATAACAACAGCATCAAACTCTCTGACTGGCAGCTTCATTTACGCACCCCACACGACAATTGTTCCATACAGTAAATAGACCACCAGCGCGACCACGATCGCCAATTGCAGCACCAGGCGCACCGCCAGCGGTTTGATATAATCCGTTAACACCTGCCACATCCCAATCCAGGCGTGCACCAGGATGGAAAGCAATGCCAGCAGGGTAAAAACTTTCGTGATGGAAGTGGCGAAGAAACCCCGCCAGATGTCATAGGTAATGTCAGGCGCCGTGGCGACAAAACCCAGAAGATAAAGAACGTACAGGGTGATAACGATGGCGGAGGCACGCAGTAGTAACCAGTCATGCACGCCGTTGCGTCCTAATGCAGAAACATTGCTTACCATACCAAGACTCCCGCCAGAATTGACAACACGGCGGTCAATACGAACGCCACCTGGGCAGAACGTTTACCCGCGGCCAAACTCTCTTCGATATAGCCAAAATCCATTAACAAATGGCGAATGCCACCGCAAATGTGATAAGCCAGCGCCGTCAGGATCCCCCAAAAAATAAATTTCACAAAGAAACTATTCATGATGGCTGTAGCTTGCAGAAACCCGTCCTGGGAAGAGAGAGACAGGCCTAACAGCCAGAGGAGAATGCCCACGGCAACGAAGGTGATTACGCCAGAGACTCGGTGTAAAATGGAAGCTATTGCAGTTACGGGAAACCGGATCGTTTGCAGATCCAGATTAACAGGTCTTTGTTTTTTCACGATTTTGCCCACACAGCTCTTATTATTTTCCTTCCTCCGGCCTGGGCGGGGATCAGACAGCGTTAAGAGCCGAAAAAAACCCTCACACGTCACGCGCTCAAACATCAACATCCTCTGTGCTCAAACGGCGCGTTGTTATAACGCTGGGTGCTCCTACTTCAGGGTAAACCCGGAGACCTGGCGGCAGTATAGGATGATCACAATCCTATTACAATTCCCACACAATCTCTTTGGAGACATTTCCCCTGAACAGTGATTTGGATCACTTTTTTCACAAAAAACACAAAACAAATCATATAATTTGACAAAATATCAACATTTGAATTACATATACAACGCAAACACGCCTATGATAGACGAACGACCAGCAGATACACTTCCCCCTACGCCCAAGTTATGCAACAGTGTATCTTGCTGAAACTCCTTCAATCCGTGTGGTTACACCGCCCAGAGCCGCGATCGCGCATGCCATAGCCAGCAAACAACATGCCGGGCAACCTTATGGGCCTGGTGAGCAAGGCGGCAACATGGCACTGAACAGCGCGAAGGGCACGGGTTTGAACAACCGCGGCATATCGTAGGTAACAATTAACAGACAATAATGAATTCGAATGAATCGTTGATAACTGGTCACCCGTTTCGTTCGCCTGATGAGCACTCTGTACCCATACACGCATTTGCGTAGTTGCTCACAGAGTTTGCGCTTGCGCGAATTTTTTGCGGGCAACATGCGGAGATTTAAGGTATTTCAGTTATTAGTGGTTTAAAAATAAGGCGCTAAGGAGACTGTAAATGACTGACAAAAAAGCGACGCTGGCACTGAATGACGGTGCAGCGCCGATCGAGCTAAACGTACTGACCCCGACGCTGGGTCCTGATGTCCTCGACGTCCGCGCCTTGGGCACGAAAGGTTACTTCACCTTTGATCCTGGCTTTACCTCTACCGCGTCCTGTGAATCCAAAATCACCTACATCGACGGTGACAACGGCATTTTGCTGCACCGCGGCTTCCCGATTGAACAGCTGGCGAAAAAATCCACCTATCTTGAGGTGTGTTACATCCTGCTGTACGGCGAGACGCCAACCAAAGAAGAATTTGAACAGTTCCGAACCAATGTTACCCGCCATACCATGATCCACGATCAGATCACCCATCTGTTCCGTGGTTTCCGCCGTGACTCACACCCAATGGCCGTGCTGTGCGGCGTTACCGGTGCGCTTGCGGCCTTCTATCACGACGCGCTGGACGTCAACAACGAGCGCCACCGGGAAATCGCCGCCTTCCGTCTGCTGTCGAAAATGCCGACCGTCGCGGCGATGTGTTACAAATACTCCCTTGGCCAGCCGTTTGTTTATCCGCGTAACGAGCTGTCGTATGCGGGTAACTTCCTGCACATGATGTTCGCGACGCCGTGTGAAGAATACGTGGTCAACCCAGTGCTGGAACGCGCAATGGATCGGATCCTGATCCTGCACGCCGATCACGAACAGAACGCCTCGACGTCGACCGTGCGCACCGCCGGTTCTTCCGGCGCCAACCCATTTGCCTGCATCGCGGCCGGTATCGCATCGCTTTGGGGGCCTGCGCATGGCGGCGCCAACGAAGCCGCGCTGAAAATGCTCGAAGAAATCAAGAGCGTTGAACACATTCCGGAATTCATCAAACGCGCCAAAGACAAGAACGACTCATTCCGTCTGATGGGCTTTGGCCACCGCGTATACAAAAACTACGATCCGCGCGCGACCGTAATGCGCGAAACCTGCCACGAAGTGCTGAAAGAGCTGAACAAGAAGGATGATAACCTGCTGGAAGTGGCGATGGAGCTGGAGCACATCGCACTGCACGATCCGTACTTCATCGAGAAAAAACTGTACCCGAACGTCGATTTCTATTCAGGCATCATCCTGAAGGCGATGGGCATCCCATCCTCCATGTTCACAGTGATCTTTGCCATTGCCCGTACCATCGGCTGGATCGCACACTGGAGCGAAATGCATGCCGAAGGGTTGAAAATCGCTCGCCCGCGCCAGCTTTACACCGGCTACGCCGAGCGCGACTTTGACTCTCTGCTGAAAAAATAACCGCGCTGGGTTCTTGCCCTACCGCGTCAAACGCCGCCCCTGGGCGGCGTTTTTCGTATTGAAACCAGGCAGGAATAAAGAGGCACGATTTTGCCGGTGAGGGAATAAGGGTATTCCCCCGCTATTTCTGGCACCCCGGGCACCAATAGAACGGCCGTGAAGACAGCGTCTCACGAACGATCATGGCGCCGCAGCGCGGGCAAGGCTCGCCGCTGCGGTGAAACACCTTAAAGCTAAAGAGAGTGCCGTGGTGGCGGTTGTCATCCACCTGCCCCCGCGTCTGGTAAGACAAACGCGGGATCTGCAGCAGCGCCTCGGCCAGGCGGTGCAACGCCGGTGGCGCCAGCTCCTGCGCCCGGTGCTGCGGCGCCAGTTCGGCCTGCCATAAAATTTCGGCACGCAGGTAGTTGCCCAACCCTGCGAGGAAGGCCTGATCGAGCAGCATGCCCCCCAGTTGCCGCCGCCTGAACGCCGGCAGCAATAAACGCTGTTCGACGGCGGCCACCGTCACCACAGGATCCAGCACATCCGGGCCGATGCGTTGCAAAAACGGGTGCTGCTCAATCTCTTCACGCGGCCCCACGGTAATATCCGAAGCACTGTAGAGCAAAATCGCCCGCTCCGGCGTTTGCAGGCGCACGCGTAAATCACGTTTGGTATCGGGCACCTCCCCGGCACTAACCACTTTCCACACGCCATATAGCTGGTTGTGGCTATACATCGTCAGCCCATCAGAAAAATGGATCAGCAACGCCTTGCCACGTGGTTCAATCGCGATCACCCGCTGGCCAACCAGCGTTGCCTGATAGTGCTTCAACTGTGGAAAAGCAAACCAAACGTCAGTCAGCGGTTGTTCAATCACCGCAGCCGCCAGTTTATCCGCCGCCCGGCGTATTTCCGGCCCTTCCGGCATCTACGACTCCTTAATGCGTGGCGCCACCGGCCACTTTTTGATCTTGTTCCACCTGTAAGGTTATAGATATCGCCAACTCCACGGCAATTAACACCGTTTGGGCGGCCATACTCGGCGCGCCGGGATGTGCGATCGCCTGCTCAGGCAAATAAGGGATATGCATAAATCCCCCTTTCACCGCCGGCCAGCCACGCAAATAATGCAGCAGGCCGTACATAACGTGATTACAGACGTAGGTCCCGGCCGTTTGCGATACCGAAGCGGGAATACCCGCGGCACGAATCGCCTCCACCACCGCTTTGATCGGCAGCGTGCTGAAATACGCAGCCGGCCCGTCGGCCACTATCGGTTCATCGATGGGCTGATAGCCTTTATTATCAGGAATGCGCGCGTCGTTAATATTAATCGCCACACGCTCAAGCGTAATATCGGTTCGCCCTCCCGCCTGGCCGATACACAACACCATTGCCGGTTGCCACTCATCAATCGCCGCCGCCAGCACGGTTAACGCCTCACCAAACACGCACGGCAACTGGCGCGCGATAATATGCCCCCCGGCCAGATCCCGATCGTTCAACTGCTTCACGACCTCCCTGGAAGGGTTAACAGATTCGCCATCGAAAGGTTCAAAGCCGGTAATCAGAACGTTGCGCATATAAAGATACCCTAAAGGAACATCAAAAAATAAAGCAGCAGCACATTCACCAACAACAACGCTATTCCCGTTGGGATCTGGGCCTTAATGACGGCGTTTTTATCAGGCAGCTCCAACAATGCGGCGGGGACAATATTATAGTTAGCCGCCATCGGCGTCATTAATGTGCCGCAATACCCTGAGAACATACCGATCGCCGCCATTACCGCTGGATTGCCGCCGTGCTGCAATACCAGAATAGGGATCCCAACCCCCGCGGTCACGATAGGAAAGGCAGCGAAAGCATTGCCCATAACCATGGTTAACAGCGCCATGCCAACCGCATACACCACGACCGCAATAAAACGGTTGTCTACCGCCAGGTACTCTTGCGTCAAATGAGAAATCGCCGTGCCAACCCCCGCCGCAGTAAATAACAGCCCAAGCGTTGCCAGGATCTGCGGTAAGATAAACGCCCAGCCAACGGAATCCAGCAGGCGCCGCGCCTCCTGAATCGGCTGATGGCTTTTTTCACCAGTCATTTTTAACGCAATCAAACAGCCCAGCAGGCAGCCGACCGTCATACTGAACAAGGTGATCAGCGTTGCATGATTGCCGGGGCCGAACACCTTTGTTTGCAACACCTGCACGTTGTTAAACAGCAATACGCCGATTACCGTTACCACGGGTATCGTCAACGCCGGCACAAATAAGCGGTTGCCAAGCCGTTGGGCGCTTTCCTCACGCTGTTCCACGCTGCGCTGGTGATAATGGCCCAGACGTACCCCACCAAACCCCGCAATCAGCGCCATGACAACCACCAGCACACCAACCAGAATATGCAGTTGGCGGCGAGCGTCTTCCCCAGAGCCAAACAGCCCGTAAGACCAATCACCGAGCAAGAAAATTACGCCATATAACCCCCAAAACAACGCGGTGAAGATACGGCGTGGGTTAGCGCGATCGCGGAGAGACATCACTGCGACAATCAATAAAACTGCGCCGGCAAGCCAGTAGAGGTATTGCTGTTGGAAATTCATTGCGCCTCTCCCTTCGCTTTTAATGCCGCCTGGTTAAGCTGCGCCAGCTCTGTGCTCAAGCGCTGATCCATGCGGTACATACGCCAGGCATGGATCAAAAAAGCGAAAATGGCGGTGGGGATGCCCCACAACGCGATATGCAGCGGCTCGGTTTGAATCCCGCCAGACTCCAGCATAAAGTTGTGCATGAAAATAATCGCGCCAAACGCAACGAAGATATCTTCGCCAAAGAACAGGCCCACATTATCAGCCGCCGCAGACATCGCGCGTAAACGATAGCGAACATGCTCCGGCAATTCGCCGTAACGTTTTTTCATTGCGCCTTCAGCCATGGGCGCCAACATGGGCCGCACCATCTGCGGATGCCCACCCAGGCTGGTCAGCCCCATTGCCGCGGTTATTTCACGGAAAAACAAATAGACGATCAGCAAACGCCCTGTCGTCGCACTTTTGATTTTGGCAATCCATATTTGTGCGCGTTCCTTTAATCCATGGCGTTCCAGCAGGCCAATTACCGCTAACGGCAACAGCAGGATCAATGGCAGATTACGGGTATTGAGGAACCCTTCGCCAAGCTTTTCCAGAATAACGGCCAGCGGCATTGAGGCCGCCAGCCCGGTAATAATCCCTGAAGCGATGACCACTAAAACCGGATTGATGCGCAACAAGAAACCAATCACGATGGCAGCGATACCGATCAGTGGCCACAAATCCACCCCATGTTCCATAGCCTATTCCCTCTGATGTTGTGTCAGCGTTGATTCCACGTTGTTCCGGGTGGATAGCGGCCAGCCTCTGGAGATGAAAAAGATTTACACCTTCATCGGCCATTACCGCCAATCAATGTTCATCCAGCCCCCAGGCAATTTGTTGGATAAAATGGTCCTGTTCGCTTTTGGCGCGCTGCGCCTCCGCCAGCGTGCAAGGCATAAAATGAATCGGTTCCCCCAGGCGAATCTGCGCCAGGTGGTAAAGATCGGCCTCGATCACGCAGGCGATACGCGGGTAGCCGCCGGTCGTTTGCGCATCCGCCATCAGCACGATGGGTTGCCCGTTATGCGGCACCTGAACCACACCGGGCACCAGGCCATGTGACAAGATCTCATGTTCAGTGGTGCGGGCCAAAGCATGGCCACCGTGCAAACGGTACCCCATGCGGTTGCTCTGCGGGCTAATCTGCCAGGGGGTGCGCCAAAAGGCGTCCTGCGCTTCCTCACTGTATTCGCCATACTCCGGCCCGGCTAACGCACGAATACGGTTATTAAACAGCAACTGCTTCACCCCGATGCTGTCGCGCGCCAGCGTCTGGCTCTTGCCAAGCGGCAGCCGATCGCCATCCCGCAACGGCCGCCCTTCCAGGCCACCGAAGGCGGCCTTAACATCGGTACTGCGCGATCCCAGCACCGCCGGCACGGTAATCCCGCCCGCCACGGCCAGGTAGCTGCGCATACCGCGCCTTGGCATATTCAGCACCAGCCGTTGGCCTTTTTTTACCCGGTAACGCCAGCCGGTCCATAGCGGTTTGCCATCCAGCGAGGCGTCACAGCCCGCGCCGGTGAGGGCGAACCAGCCGGCGCG
The DNA here is from genome assembly GCF_039540155.1 of Gibbsiella greigii. NCBI lineage: Bacteria > Pseudomonadati > Pseudomonadota > Gammaproteobacteria > Enterobacterales > Yersiniaceae > Gibbsiella > Gibbsiella greigii. The sequence goes on along the minus strand of NZ_BAABEM010000047.1, from coordinate 6,380 downwards.
GCTGAATTCGGCACTAAACTGCCCAAGGGTGATCTCCAGGCCGGCGGCGTCTTGCGGATTCCCCACCAATAGGTTGGCGATCTTCAGCGCGGGAATATCCAGCGCGCCACCCTGGCTAACCCCCAGGCGCCGGAAGCCATGGCGGCCAAGATCCTGCACCGTGGTAAAAATGCCCGCCCGTAGGATTTTCAGCATACGCCCTCCTTTTGCGGCACAAAACGCACATTGTCGCCGGGGCGCAGCAACGTTGGCGGCATGGTGTCAGGGGTAAACAAAGCCCGCGGCGTACGGCCAATAATTTGCCAGCCGCCCGGGCTGGCCAACGGATAGATACCCGTTTGGCCGCCGCCAATCCCTACCGATCCGGCCGCGACGCTCAGGCGCGGCTCTGCACGGCGCGGCATCGCCAGTTTTTCCGGCATGCCGCCCAGGTAAGGGAAACCGGGCTGAAAACCGAGGAAGTAAACCACGTAGGCCGCCGCTGCATGGCATTCCACCACCTGCTGCGGCGACATACCGGTGTGGTCCGCCACCGCGGCCAGATCCGGCCCATATTCGCCGCCATAAATGACGGGAATATCCACATGACGCGGCTCCGGCACCAGGCTTTCTTCACGCTCCCAACCTTGCTGCAACGCGGCCAGCATGGCCTGCGCGTTAGCCTGCGGCACCCGCAGCAACAGCGTTAAGTTATTCATCCCCGGCACCACTTCATGCACGTCGGGGTGATGATTAAGCTTTTCGGCCAGTGCCCAGATCCGCCGTTGGCTGACCAACGTGACCGGCGGCGCCAACTCAAGCACGGCGGCTTTTTCACCCAACAGGTAATACTGCGCTCGTTGCACCCCGACACCTCTTTTTATGATGAAAAACCTCACTGTTATGCGCGAGGCAGCTTCCGCTGTCAATAGAACAACCGGTGAAAAAAGAAGGGATTAAACCGCATTCACGGAAGGGAAATAATTGAAAAGTGGGCCAAATCTTGCTGCAGATAGGATTAAAGGGTTCAGCCAGGCTGAACCCTAGGCTAAAGATTAAGCCGGATTGGGAATATCGATAAAGGTGACCTCAAAGCCATGGTTCTGCTGCAACCACTCGCCGAGCGCCTTGATCCCGCCGCGCTCAGTGGCATGGTGGCCGGCGGCAAAGAAGTGCAGCCCCATTTCCCGGGCGACATGGATGGTTTGCTCAGAAACTTCACCGCTGATAAATGCATCCACGCCAAAACGCGCCGCGCTATCGATAAAACTCTGCCCGCCGCCGGTGCACCAGGCCACGCGGCGAATATGCGCCGGCGCGTTATCGCCGCAGTGTAATACGCTGCGGCCCAGGCGGCTTTCCAGACGCTGTTTCAGCTCATCAGCGCCAATCAGCCGTTCGAACTCCCCATGCGGCAACAAAGGCTCAACTTCACCGATCACGCGGATACCCAGCGCCAGCGCCAACTGGGCGTTGTTGCCCAGCACCGGGTGCGCATCCAGCGGCAAATGATAACCATACAGATTGATGTCGTTGGCCAGCAGCGTTTTCAGGCGATTACGTTTCATCCCGCGCACCGCAGGCGCCTCATTTTTCCAGAAATAGCCATGGTGCACGACGATGGCATCCGCCTGTTGCTCAACGGCGGCGTCCAGCAATGCCTGGCAGGCCGTCACCCCGGTGACGATCCGTTGTACATGAGGCCGGCCTTCCACCTGCAAGCCATTCGGGGCGTAGTCTTGAAAAGCCGAACTGTTTAATTCGGTATTGATCAGATGTTCCAGATCGAGGTTAAGCATAATGTCCTCTCTTTAAAATCAACCTATTATACCCTTCATACTTCAAGTTGCAGGTGTGTTGGCTTGGTTACTCGGCCCATCCCTGGGCCTCGCCCCTTCGGGGCCGCTGCCAACAGCGTTCAAATCTGCTCCCGGCAGATTTGTCGCTCACCGGAGGCTGGCCAAAGGCCAGGCAAATTCGTTCCTGACGAATTTGTCGCTGCGTTGCCGCGTGATTCGGCCATACGGCCTCACCCCTTCGGGGCCAGCGCTAGCGCTGTTCAAAAACGCTTTTGCGTTTTTGTCCTGCAACTCGAATTATTTTGGGTATGAATCTTCCCCTTTTGGCGCCGAAGCCCATCGCAAGGCGGAAGATCAAAACTGTTGCCGCTCCCCTTGCTCCATCAAAATAAAGCGCACGCCCATATCATTCCCCTGTTCCAACTGTTGGCGCACCGTGGCGCGCACGTCACCGCCCTGTTTCAGGCTGGGTTTGATATGGCTGATGATCACCGGCAAATCTTTCAACGCACCGTCGCCGCCGCTGTATTTTTCCAGGTTTTTCAGCTCTGCCAGCAACCAAGCCGGCGTCAGATGGCCATATAGTTTGCTGTCTTCCACCCCGTTGGGGTAGGACGTTTCAATGATCATACCTTTCAGCTTACCCTGCGCCACCAGCGGGCCAAGCGCCCGCCAGGCGGTATCCAGATGGCGGGATTGTTCAACCGTATCCGGCCCGGTATCGCCGAAATAGGCAAAGGAATCGGTGCGATCGGAAATCAGCACCATGGCGGAGGGGCTCTTCGCATGGCTCAGCGGATAAAGCACGCCGCTAAGCCCGGTATTGCCGAAGGTAAAACGCTGCTGTTCACGCACCGGCTGCAGGCGATAGGTGCCAAGACGCGTGCCGTTGCCGGAATCGGTGAAGTTAGGCCAGGCCTTCCAGTTAAAATAGTGGTTGCGCAGGGTCAGCACCGCATCCGTGGATGCATAAAGGGTTTTGCGGCTGTCTTCCGGTGCGGCCAGAATCAGCCCGGCAACGTGGTCAAGGTGCGCATGGCTAATAAAATAGCTGCCGATCAGTTCACGCAATACATAGCCCTGCGGCGTATATGGCGCAGCAAGCGCGTCGTTAACCTGGGGGAAGCTGCCCTTTGCCAACCCTTTGGCGATACCCGGCAATAATGAACCGGCGTCCAACGCCAGATATTGCCGCTGGCTATCGCTGCGGATCAGGTACGAGGTCAGGTTGCCGTCGCTGACGCCGCCCTCGACGCCCAGCGCCACAACGTCGAACGCCGCGCTGGCCCACGAGCAGTACCCGGCCAGGCACAAGGCCACTAATTTATTCATCATGACAGGTCACTCCAGCTTCGCCTTAACGCGCTTCCCGCTTCGCTGCCTCAAAAGCTGCCAGTGTTTCACGCCGCGCCTGCTGATGTATCACGATCGGTTGCGGATAATTCAGCACGCGCTGCCGCTGCTTTTCCAACCAGCGATAGGGTTGATGAATATCATTGTCCGGCACTTCCGCCAGTTCAGGCAACCACTTACGAATAAAAGTGCCTTGTGGATCAAAACGTTCTCCCTGGGTGGTCGGATTGAAGATGCGAAAATAGGGCGTGGCGTCGGTGCCGGTAGACGCTGCCCACTGCCAGCCGCCGTTGTTGGCCGCCAGATCGCCGTCCAACAGTTGCGACATGAAGTACCGCTCGCCGGCACGCCAGTCGATCAGTAAATCCTTCACCAGAAAGCTGGCGCTGATCATCCGCAACCGGTTATGCATCCACCCCGTGGCGTTCAGTTGCCGCATCGCCGCATCGACGATCGGGTAGCCGGTTTGCCCTTGCTGCCAGGCTTCCAGCAACGCGGCATCCCCCTGCCAGCGCACATTATCCGTCCAGTCAATAAAGGGCCGGTACTTGCACAGCGCCGAATAAGCCACCAGCAGATGACGGTAAAACTCACGCCAAATCAGCTCATTGAGCCAACTGAACGCACCGCCTTCGGTGTTTTCCAGCACCTCCGGGCATTCGGCCCGCAGCCGGTTGACGCACTGGCGCGGCGAGATCACACCGGTTGCCAGATAGGGCGAAAGGCAGCTGGTTCCTGCCAGCGCGGGCAGATCGCGCTGTCGCACGTAATCCTGCACCTGCTCGCGGCAGAAAGCCCGTAACCGCTGTAGCGCCGCCTCTTCGCCACTGGGGAATGCATCGCTCAACGCCGCCTGCGGGTAATCAAACGGCGCGATCGGGCGCACCGCTATCTTTTTACCGCGCGCTTTGGGCGCCGGTAAAGAACTGACGTCCGTGGCCATCAAGCGCTGAATAAAAGCCTTGCGAAACGGGGTATACACCCTGAACATTTCGCCCTTGCCGGTCAGTACACTGCCTGGCGGCAACAGCAGGCTGTCGTCAAAACTGTGGCACGTAACGTTGCCCGCCAGGCGCGTTTCCAACTGGGCATCACGTTCGCGCTCGTTAATTTCATACTGGCGGTTATAGTAAAGCGCATCCACTTGCTGTTGCCGGCAGAAGGCCGCCAACCAGTCAACGGATGCTGAAAAATCATCACATTGGTGGAAGAACAGCGGGATTGCCCGTTGCGTCAACGCCTGCTGGAGCACCAGCAGGTTGGCATGAATAAAACTGGCCTGGCGCGGCGCCATGCCGTGTTGTTGCCATTGCCGCGGTGTAGCGATAAACACCGCCAACACCTTGGATTCGGGATCGTCACAGGCGGCGTGCAGCGCCCGGTTGTCAGTAATACGCAAGTCATTGCGCAGCCAAATAAGATGGGTGGCCATAGGCGCTTCCTTGTGATTAACGGCCGTAGCGCAGGCGCAGAGCTTCCGGGTAGGGTTCAAAGTAACGCTGCTGTGCCAGATAGCTATCCGGGTATTCAGCCATATAGTGTTTTAGCAACGCGATAGGCACCAGCAACGGCTGCATCCCCTGGCGGTAACGATCGATGAGCTGCGCCAGCTCCTGGCGCTGGGCTGGGCTAAGCTGACGGCGGAAATACCCCTGAACGTGCATCAGCACATTGGTATGGTTACGGCGCGTGGCCTTATGCGCCATCAGCGCCATTAACCGGCTACGGTATTCCGTAGCGAAGGCGTCCAGCGAATCCCACTTTTCGATATCCGCGACAAAGCGGCCGAGCGCGCGGTATTCCGGCTGAGAATGCGCCAACAGCGAGAGCTTATAGCGGCTGTGGAACGCAATCAGCTTGCCGCGCGTCAGGCCAGAGCGCCATAAGGTATTCAGTTCGTGCAGCGCATAAACCCGCTCGACAAAGTTTTCACGCAGTGCGGCATCTTGCAAACGGCCGTCTTCCTCAACGGGCAGCCAGGGCATCTGGCGCATCAGTTCAGCGGTAAACAGGCCAACGCCGCTTTTGCGCGCGCCGTCGCCATTTTCGCTATACACCCGCACCCGCTCCATGCCGCAGCTTGGCGATTTTGAACAGACGATGTAACCGCACAGGTTCCCCAGCTTGGCGACCTGTTGCCTGGAAAATTGCTGCATCGGCTCGGTGACATCAACGCTGCTGTCGTTGCTGTTGCACAACCTGATTTGCTGCTGCTGTTTAATCAAACGCAGCGCCGGCCGCGGCGAAGGTAACCCTATCGCCATTTCCGGGCAGATGGATGCAAATTGCACATATTCGCCGAGTTGTTCTACGGCAAACGTTAGCCTTTTATGGCCACCGTCAAAACGCACGGCACCGCCTAACAGGCAAGCGCTGATACCGACAGGAATTTTGTCACTCATGCTTCGCTCCCTCAAAGTAATACTAAAGTGTAGAAGAATTCGCAGCTTAGTACGACCTAAGGGTAAAGAATCGCGGGGATAATGTTTACAGACAGGCGCTAACCGCGCCCAATGAAGCCATCAAGAAGAAGGAAGAAGACAAGGGGCCGTGCCCCCTGCCGCCGCATAGGTTGAGCGCCGTACGCCAAAAACGCTGGCCGCTCAAGCCCCGGAAACTCAGTAAAAATCACCGGCCGCCAGTTCCGCCTGCTGTAACCACACGGGCTTATCGCTGGTTTTTGACCAAACGCGATGCAGGTAGCTGTAAAACCGCGCGCGATCGCGGCGGAACAGCATCACCGGCAGCGCCAGGGCGCCAAGCAAAATCACTGCGCTGCGGCGCAGGAGAATCCGATGCATGGGATAAGCCTGATACAAAGACATGCGAACCTCCTAAAAATGCCGGCCGTTAAACTGCCAGGGATGCGGCGGGCAAAACAAATGAAAGAGTGAGTGATGAAATTTTAAGCTGGAGGAAATCTTATCGCAGTTGATGAAAGTTTACTACTCATCCGACCACTAAATAACAAAATAATGCGCGATATTTCATCAATAGCGCCATTTCATTTCTTTATTGTTGCCAAATTGCGTTAACTTAGTTGTTTTTGTGTAATTAATTTTCTTGATTTCGCAGCGGCACTGTCCATCTGCTGCCCGCCACGGTCGGAGCAAAAAACAGGCAAATAAATATCCTCCGGCATAGCCGGAGGTTTTTCTGATGCGCCTATAAGGCTCTGTTACCAGCCGCGCCCTAACAGGCGCATACGATCTGACATTTGCATCAGACTCCGTTACTTACGGCCCGTAA
>NZ_BAABEM010000046.1:0-75524 GCF_039540155.1 Gibbsiella greigii | reverse complement strand
GCACGGTATCCCCGTCGCTGATCACCACGGTCGAACCCGGCGTCTGGCCGCTGCCGCTCAGGGTCGGGGTATTGTCGGTGATGGTGTCGCCGTCGCTGATGACGTTGCCGCTATCGTCGGTGATCACCACGCCGGTGTTGGTGCCTTCAGATGAACCTGAATTACCAACCGTATCAGTGCCTCCGCTTCCCTCACCGGTGCTGGCATCGTTACTGTCGCTGGTGTCCGGGTTGTACCCCTGATGGCTTCTATTCCGGGCACTGATGCTCACGCCTAATGCCGCAGCGCTAAGTAAAGCACTGCCAACGCTAAGCATCGCCTCCAGGCTGGGTGGGGTTATTTCACTGGCTGTAGATTCAGCCACAGGGAACTGATAAAGACCGCTTTCAACGTCGTAACTATAGGGATACACCACGCCATCCGCACCCGCGGCGGTAATCACCGGCGGTTCAGTATCCGGGAAGTTTTCGATAACGATGTCATAGCTTTCATTCGCGTTGTTATCAGCTATCTTCAGTTTCAGTTCGCCATAGGACTGATCGACTTTAATCGCCTTAGGCGGGTGACCATCATTACTATGAATTTCAAAGAATACTGGCTGTTGCGGTGCACGCAAAGATAACGGATGCTTCGAGTTTAAGGAGTGCTGTGATACAACGTTCCCTTTTATATCTTTAATTAATAATTGAACACTCATTACTTTCACCAATAAAAAATTAAATACCCCACCCGCCCCAGAGTAGAGAATTCCAAGGCAGATCAATCCATTTGTGTGTTATGGTGAGAAAAAATTATCTTTTAATCATAAGCATGCCCTTCCATAGCAAACTGATACGATGAGAAAAGAAAAATAGAAGACTAGACGAGCAGACAATAAAAGCATTTACCTTGACGCGTAAACACTGATTAACCGGGCCCCCTAACACAAAGTGAACAAGCAAAACAAAATATCAACCACGTTCTACGAAATATATACTACTGAATTTCTGCACAAATAAAAGCCACCACAATCACAGGTGAATCATCAAAATATTATCCTACTAGTTATTTAAAATAAGGATTAACCTACCACACATCAATTGACATAAGGTAAAATGTGAGAATAGTAATATAAATATACTTTCCAGAAACGGCTTTACACCCCGAATCCCACCAGTAAATGGATCAGTTTTTTATACTGTTTTTTTATCATTATTAGGTTTTATCACCAGATAAGGGGATACCATCGGTCATCACAACAAATATTTATCCCGGCGGTGTTCAATACATAACGGTGCGGGGCAAAACGGCAACGGCCTGCCCTGCTCCACACGTTATTTTCAGCACACGGCGATACAGGAATCAGCCCGTGGCTCACAGCCGCCACACAGGATACCGCTGCCGGGATCGCGCAGAATAATTTGCCCCCGACCATAGTCCAGCGAGTCGCAGTCTATGCGGACCTGATGGCCGCGCTGCGCCAGCGCTAATGCCAGATCTTGCGGCGTATGTTGCTCAATGCCCACCTGCATATTCCCCAGCCACTGCCAGCGCGGTGCATCAAGCGCAGCCTGGGGATTAAGCCCAAAATCAATCAGGTTCATCACCACCTGTACATGCCCCTGCGGTTGCATATAGCCGCCCATCACGCCAAATGGCCCAAGCGGGCGCTCACCTTTACTGATAAAACCGGGAATAATCGTGTGAAAGGTTTTTTTCCCCGGCCGTAAACAGTTGGCGTGCGCCGGATCCAGGCTGAATTCCGAGCCCCGGTTTTGTAAAGCAATGCCACTGCCAGGGAGCACAACGCCCGAGCCAAAACCGTGGTAAGCACTCTGAATGAACGACACCATGTTGCCCTCACCATCCGCACAGGCCAGGTAAACCGTGCCGCTAGACTGGGGTTCCGCATGCTGCGGCGGTTGTGCCTGGTGGGTGATTTCATCACGCCGGCGCTTTGCCCACGCCGGGGAAAGCAGCGTTGCCGCGCTCAGGCGCATCTCATCGGCATCCGTGATGTAATGCTGGCCATCGGCATACGCCATTTTCATCGCCTCAAGCTGGCGGTGCCAGGTCAGTTCATGATCACGCTGGCTAAAGTTAAATGCCTGTAGCGTGTTCAGCGTCATCAACGCAATTAACCCCTGGCCGCTGGGCGGTATTTCCCAAATATCGTAACCGCGATAGTTCAGCCGCAAGGGCGTAACCCAACGGGGCTGATAGGCCTGCAGATCGTCAAGGCACAAATAGCCCCCCGTTGCGCGGGAAAAGGCGACCAGCCGCTGGGCCAATTCGCCGCGATAAAAACTTTCCACCTCGCTGGCCGCCAGCTCACGTAACGTTTTGGCGAGATCTGGATTACGGAAAATCTCCCCCGCCCGCGGCGCCCGCCCCTCAAGCAAAAACGTGTTAAACCAGGCATCAAATAACGGCGTGTAATGTTGCTGATAGCCGTCGAGCGCCTGCTGCCATTGCCGGGCAACCACCGGTGAAACCGGGAACCCCTCTTCTGCCAGTTTGATGGCGGGTTTAAACAATTCGTCAAACGGCAGCTTGCCAAAACGGGCGGACAGCGCGCGCCAGGCGGCGGGGCAGCCAGGCACGGTGACCGGCTCCCAGCCATAAAGCGGCATACGCTGGTGCCCTCTGGCGTGCAAAGCCTCAATGCTGAGTTCCTCTGGCGCATAGCCACTGGCGTCCAGGCCATGTAGTTGCCCTTTAACCCAAACCAGCGCAAACGCATCGCCGCCCACGGCGCAGCCAGTCGGCTCCACCACAGTCAGCGTGATGGCTGCCGCAATAGCGGCATCGATCGCATTGCCCCCACGCTTGATCATCTCAATACCCACCTGCGCGGCCAAAGGCTGCGTGGTACTCACCATCCCATTTCGCGCATAAACACACTGGCGTTGGGAAGCATAAGGATAACGGTGTGCGGAAAATTCAAACATGACATGCCCTTAATCATCAAAGTACGCGGCGCAAAAAATCACGGGTACGAGGGTGTGTGGGGTGCCCAAAAATTTGTTCAGGCGTACCCTGTTCAATCAATTCGCCCTGGTGGAGCACCACCACCACATCGGCCACTTCTCTGGCGAAAGCCATTTCATGCGTCACCACCACCATCGTCATCCCTTCCTGGGCCACCCCTTTCATCACTTGCAGGACTTCGCCCACCATTTCCGGATCGAGGGCGCTGGTGGGTTCATCAAACAAGATCGCCTGCGGCTTCATGGCCAGAGAGCGAGCAATAGCCACGCGCTGCTGCTGGCCACCAGAGAGCTGTGCGGGATAACAGTGCGCCTTATCCTGCAGACCAACCCTGGCCAGCAGCCGCATCGCATCCGCACAGGCCTCATCACGGGGAATGCCGGCAACCTGTAATGGAGCCTCAATAATATTTTCCAGCACCGTCATATGAGGGAAGAGGTTGAATAGCTGAAAAACCATGCCGACATCCCGGCGGCGGCGGGCGATGTTACGCTCTTTGTCCCGCACCCGGCGCCCATCAGCCAGTTCCCGATATCCCATCAGTTGGCCATTTATCCGGATAGTGCCGCGCTGGGCTTCTTCCAGCCAATTAATGCAGCGAATGAACGTGGTTTTTCCTGAGCCTGAGGCGCCAATCAGCACAACGACCTGGCCACGATGCACGTCCAGCGAAATGCCGCGTAGAATCTCGACATCGCCAAACGATTTATGCAGATCTTTCACGGAGATCACGATATCCGTTGAGGGTTCGGTCATTTTTAGCGCCCCCGCAGTAACTTTACGTATTTCTCACCCAACAGCCGCTGCATCGCCGAAACCCGGCGAACATCCGTGGAATAACGTCTTTCTAACCACCCCTGGAATACGCCCCACAGCGTGGTCAACACCAGGAAATAAATCGCCACAACCAAATACAGCTCGAAAACCCGGAACGTCGCTGAAGTAATCATCTGCGTGCTGAGCAGCAATTCCTGCACACCGATCACGCTGACCAGTGTGGTGTTTTTCAACATGACGTTAAACTCATTGCCGATCGCCGGGATCATGACGCGGAAAGCCTGCGGCAGAATGACGCGGCGCATGATTCCCGGGAAGTTCATGCCAAGAGATTTTCCCGCTTCATATTGGCCTTTATCGACAGCGCTAAGGCCAGAGCGAATGATTTCGGCCATATAAGCGCCTTCATTAAGCGCCAGCGCCAAAATAGCGGCCTGAATATTGCCCGGCACTAAAATCGGCCCCAACTGAATATCGCGGAAATTAAAAATACCGCCGGCCGCAAGCGCGGTATAAAGAAACGCGATTTGCACCAGAAGCGGGGTTCCGCGCATCAGCCAAACATAAAATTGAACCGGGTAGCGCAGCAAACGGCGTGAGGAAAGGCGCATTAGCGCAGCCAGCAAACCAAATACTCCCCCCAGCAGCATGGCGCTGACGGCGATAATGACCGTTAACCACAGCCCATATAAATACACGTCACTTGGTTTCAATAGATACTGCCAAAAGATATCCCATTGAAAGTTCATGATGGTTGGCCCGCTTGTAATGAATCACCACTGATATGCCATTTATCAAGCAGTTTCTGATAACTGCCATCGGCCTGCATATCGGCCAGGATTTGCTGCACCGCTGCGCTGAAGGCTTTATCGTCTTTGCGGAACCCAAAGCCCGTCAGAATTTTGGCGAATGCGGGCACGGCGCTTTCAAACATCCCGGGCGCCATTGCCTGGTAATAACCCGCCGTTTCCACCGTGGTGCCGTAGGCATCGGTTTGTTGAATACGCAATGACTGGAAGGCATCAACATCGGTATTAAACACCACCAGGTTGATGGCCGGCTTGCCCGCGGCAGTGAGCTTATGGCTGGCCTCTTCCAACAATGAACGGATCGTGGAACCGTTCAGCACAGCGACCTTTTTTCCGGCCAAATCATCAATGCTGTGGATATTTTTAGGATTCCCGTGCGGAACGACCACCGATTGGCTCGAATACATATAGTTAACAATATCAATAACCTCACGGCGTTCCGGTTTGTCGAACAACTGGTCCGCCAACATATCGCACTGTTTTGCCAATAAGGCCGGAATCAGCCCGGAAAAAGGGATGATCTTCCAGTTGATCTTTTTGTTGCCCAACCGGCGAGCGATCTCATTGCCAAAATCAATCACCACGCCTTCCAATTGCTGTTGCGCGTTGGAAAAGCCAATCGGCGGTGAGTCCATGCCGCCGCACAGGGTGATCCTATCAACATGCTGGAATCTTTCAGGGATCGTGATGGCTGCCAGTGCAGACTGGGCCGCGAGCAGTACGGATAACGCACAAAGTTGAACGAGACGAACAGACATGAAAACCTCCACAAGTCAGTGAATTGTGAGAACACCCTGGGAAACTCAATTTAATACACTGTTTAATAAAGGAATTGTTTCTTCCACATGTTGCCGTATCGCCCGTTCGGCGGCATCCGGATCCCGGGAGGCAAACACATCAATCAACGCGGCATGCGTAGCGCGATCGTCCGTTGGCTGGCTAAGCTGCTGGCGCCACAGATGCATATAAGGCGCGATAGAAGAATTAAGCAGGCTTATCTGGCGCATCAGGCGGGGCCGTTGGCTAAAGCTACATATAAACTCATGAAATACCCGATGATGATTTACCCAGTCGTAAGGATCGTGGGGCTCGTCCTCCATCAGGCTCAACAGCCGGTGCATATGGGCAATATGCTTCGCCGTGAGCAACGGCGCGGAAATACGCGCCGCCAACCCTTCAAGGACCGCGCGCATTTCAAACACCTCACGCATTTGCGCCTGATTCAGGCCGCTGACGACGGCGCCACGGTTCGGCCTTAAGGTGAGCAAATGCTCTGCCGCCAAACGCTTGAATGCGCCTCTGACCGGCATCCGGCTCATTTGCAATTCAGTGGCGATATCTTCCGCAATCAGGCGCGCGCCCTGTGGCAACCGGCCACGACAGATACCATCGAGCAAATATCGATAGGCTTCATCTTCAGCGCTGGCAGCAACCGAGCCAGAGAAATCGTCAGCCGTAAGGGAAAGGAGAACGTTGGCATGTGTTTTCATATTTATTTGTCACATTGGATCCAAAGATACATAAATCCAACAGTGCAAAATATGAGCCATTTATTAAATATATAGTTAAAACAAACGGATAAATCAGATTTATCGATAAAATTAGCGCCAGGCTTCGCCGTTCTGTACGTTTCTGCACCGCCATTGAGCAGCGCCCGTGCCAACATGATGCAGCTCACCCCGGCGCAAAAAAGCGCCGTATTGCCTTCATCTTTTCCGGTTTTCAGCCCGGCAGCACCCTGCCCGACATCACGGCCGGGCAACAGGCGATAAAATTGGGCCATCACATAAATTTACCTGATGGGATAACGCGCGCCATCATCATGAACCTACGGTTCCTACTGAAAAATTCCAGGTTGGCGCCGAGAATATTAATAAAAACGCATAACCATTAACCTCCAGCCGCAACCACGTTTTTCACACACGGGGAAATACGCATTATTAATAGGTGTATTCTCGGGTTAGAAATCAGATCGCTGAAAGTGAAAAGTAAATGTGAAATAACTCACAAAAGTAAAAACAGAAATACAGGGGAAAACCGCCACGCCGCCCTTTTTCGAGAAAAAACAAACAAGGTAATAAAAAACAAATAATTACAGATTTAATTTCAAAAATACGTCAAAAAATAAAGTGATATTCATCACATATTTCATATCATAAAACCGCTGTCAAGTGGTGACACTGGTGTCTCACGTTGAATAAATGTGACATCTGTCAAAAAAACGATCCCATCGATTATCAACAATCAATTCACATTAAAGGCGAAGGATTGGAACTGAGGTCATCCCATGAAAATAGGTTTGGTCATTAGCGGTGGTGATGTCAGCGGCATAAATAATTTCCTGTTTCAGGTTAGCCGTATGACCGAATCTGAAATAGTGATTTTCGATGGCGGTATTAATGGCCTGATAGAGAATAGGTTCAAAGAAATCTCATGGCGCGATCTGGTTGATTTTTCAATTTCGCCAATGCCGTTGATTTCGTCCGGCAGGAAAGAAGACAAATGCAAAAAAGCGGATTATGAAAAGATTGCCAAAAACATACGTCATAGAAAGATCGATGCTTTGATCATGGCCGGTGGCGATGGATCTTTCCAGTTTTTAAAAACGCTGAGTGGATATGGCATTAGCTGTTACGGCATTGGGATGACCATTGATAACGATATTACCGGCAATAGCTACACCATTGGTTTTTCCACGGCGTGTGAGCAGGTTATCAGTGAGGTGGGCAAGTTAAGAAACACCGGGCGTGGGTTGCCGGGCCGGGTGTTCATGATAGAGCTGCTGGGCGGTTACTGCGGTGAACTTACCCTGCAGGCGGCGTTAAAAAGCAATGCGGATATTGCGCTTATTCCTGAATCGCCATGGGATATTGATATTCTTGCAGAGAAGATAAAAAGCAAGATCAAGCTACAGAATAGCGTCATTATTTTATGTTCGGAGGGCTATACCAGAGAATATACCCCAGGTTTTCAGGGCGCCATCGATACCATGATTGGCAAAATCGAACATAAGATTGGTATCAGGATCAGAAAAACCATCCTGGGTTTTGGATTACGAAGCGGCGTGCCAACCGGCGAGGAGATCATACAAGGCGCCATTCTGGCTGAAGAAGTGGTTCGGTGCATAAACACCGGCCTGACCAATAAAATCATTGTAATAAACAATAATAATAAGGCTATACCGATAGATCTTGAAAGCTCTAATAAACGGTTAGTTGATAAAGATAGCAATATCTACAAACTCGCAAAAATAAACAACCTTATATGAGGTAATAACATGCTCAAAGTACTCTGCGTATGTGGCTGCGGCCTCGGCTCAAGCTTTGCTATTGAGATGAGCGCAAAGTCCGTATTACAAAAACTAGGTATCGATGCCGAGATAAACCATACAACGGTATCCGAGGCCTCATCCTTTAAATACGACATCATTCTAACACAGAAGATGTTTGCCGATATTTTAAACTCGGATGCTAGCGAAGAACAGATGAAAAAGGTCATCGTGTTAAATAAGCTGACAGACAAGCGAGAAATAGAAGAAAAAATTCTGGCTTATATTAACTCAATCTGAAAGATGAGGTGATAAAGTGGATACTATAATTAACTTCCTGGTAAAGGATTTATTAGGCCAAGCCTCAATATTAATTGCGTTAATCGCAATGATCGGCCTAATCCTGCAAAAAAAATCTGTCGGTAAAACGTTAGAAGGTACGTTTAAAACCCTGCTCGGCTTTTTGATCATGATGGCCGGCATCAACATCATTGTGGAGACGCTGACATTCCTCAACAACATCTTCACCAGTGGTTTTGGCATGAAGGGTTACATCACGGATGTTGCGGCCATCGCTGGCCTGGCGAACCGCGAGCTGGGCTCACAGGTGGCGCTGACGCTGCTGGTTATCTTCGTCGTTAACATTATCATTGCGCGCATTACGCCCTTCAAATACATCTTTCTGACGGGCCAGGCGCTGCTCTGGATGGCGACCATCGGCACAGTCATTGGCTATAAGGCCGGGCTGACCGGCGCAACGCTGATTCTGACCGGGGGGATATTCGGCGGCATTATGGCCGTGCTGATGCCGGCATTGGCCCAGCCGATTGTCCGCAAAATCACCGATTCAGACGATGTGGCCCTGGGCCATTTCTGCACCATCGGTTACCTGGTGCAAGCGGCGGTGGCACGCGCCGTGGGTAAAAACTCAAAATCGACGGAAGATCTGGAACTGCCTGATAACTTCAAGTTTCTCCAGGACACTTACCTGTCGATGGCGGTCATTATGGTGCCAATGTACCTTATCCCCGCCGTTTTCGCCGGCCCGGCATACATTGCTCAGTATGCCAATGGCACCAATTACCTGATGTATTCATTCATGCAATCCATGCAATTTGTCGCCGGCGTCTTTGTGCTGTATAGCGGCGTGCGCTTACTGCTGAATGAATTGGTACCGGCTTTCCGTGGTATCGCCATGCGCCTGGTGCCCAATGCCAAACCCGCGCTGGATTGCCCCGTGTTGTTCCCCTATGCACCGAATGCGGTCATCGTCGGGTTCTTGGCCACCACCGTCGGTTCGATTCTGGGGATGATCATTTTCCCGATGTTCGGCCTCGCCATGATCCTGCCCGGCCTGTTGACCAACTTCTTTGCCGGTGGCGCTGCCGGGGTGTTCGGCAACGCGTTGGGCGGCAGAAAAGGCGCGATTATCGGTGGGGTGGTCCACGGGCTATTTATCACGTTCTTGCCGGCAATCCTGGTGCCGCTGCTCGAAACCTTCGGCTTTGTCGGCGTGACCTTCAGTGATTCCGATGTCATCAGTACCGGTCTGGTGCTCGGCCATGCTTTCCAAAACGACTGGCCGTTCGTGGTGGGCTTCATCGCCTTTGTCGCTATCGTTGCCTATTTGGCAAACCGAAAACTGACGAAATAAACCGGCTAATTAACGTGATAGGCACTGCACCACGTCAAAAAAGATGTGCGGAGGCGTTATGTTCTCAAAGTTGAAAAATCTCTTCAGCTCAGCTGAGCCGAAGGCAGAAAATGCAAACGATGAGTCTGCAGCAGTCATCGAAAAGGAATTATCAGATCTGGAGCAGCGCTTATCGCAGAACCCTGCTGATAATACGATCCAGAAACAGCTGATGGTTAAATATAACCAGGCCATCAATATATTCTCAGGCAGCACGCGCCATCGGGATAAAATTGATGATATTTTCGTGAAAATCGATGAATTACGAAACACCATTCGCAAAAATATATGAGGGCTTATGAGCATCAGAGCGTTTCTATCAGAGAACCCGTATATTCAGGTAAGAGTAAACAGTTGCTCATGGGAAGACATTATTAACCGGGCCGCAAAGCCATTAATCGAAGGGGGATTTATTACGCCGGAGTATCCGAAAGCAGTCATTAAAAACACGCTGGAATACGGGGCATATTATGTATTTGATGAAGGCATAGCAATCCCTCATGCCAGGCCGGAATGTGGCGTGCTGAAAAATTGCTTTAGTATGATGACGCTCAGAAAACCCGTGTCCATTAATGACAGCGAACCCGTGGATATTGTCATTATGTTTGGTGGTGTTGACGGTGACGCACATATCACTGATGGCATCGCATCAATAGTAGGTCTATTGGAAAAAGAAGATACGCTATCTCAAATCAGACGAGCCACAACAATTGATGAAATTCTTGGGTTATTATGAAAAAACTGATTTTAGTTAATGGCATACCGGCATCAGGAAAAAGTTCAGTCTCACGGATTATTGCTGAACGTTTTAATATTCCTGTATTAAGCATTGATGAGATCAAAGAGCCTTTTATGGTTCAGTTCTCTGAAATTATTGATAGGCCGTTGAACAGGAAGCTCGGATATGCTGCTTATGAATCCATGTTCAATATTGTGAAAATCGCCCCACCAGACAGTGTATTTATACTGGATGCCTGGTTCGGCTTCCGTGAAAAATCTGTTTTGGCAGACTATCTGGAACTGTGCGGGGCAAAAAAAACCATTGAGATCTGGAATAAAATATCACCGGAACGGGTGGCGGAGCGCTACAAATCGCGCTGTACCCGCCGCGTTAAAGGGCACCCGGGTGAGGAATATATTCCTGAATTAATGCGTTTAGCCCAGAAAGCGCACCCCATGGGGATCGGCGATATATATACCGTCGATCAGGATGCGGAAATCGATAATGAAGGCCTTATTTCATGGGTCAGCAATCACGTAGTTTAAATTTCGCTTAAAAAACATATCCAATAGATTTCAAGTGGCACGCAGGGCGGCAGAATAAACCGACAGGAACTTATTTAATTAAGAGCCTGGGGGGAGCCCCTGCGCATAGGCAGCTTGAAATATGCAGGATATCTCTATTGCATGAGGAGTTACGAATGAACACGATGACAACTGCAGAACGCCGTGGTTACCAAATGATTTGTGATGCTGCCGGATCAATGATGGTTGTTGCCTGCGATCAGCGCGGCGGTATGAGAACACTGCTGGCAAGCACACCGGAAGAACAGGCGCAAATCAGCAACGATACGCTGGGAAAAACCAAATACGACATCACCCGTTATCTGGCTGCTGAAGCAGGGTGTGTGCTGCTTGATCCGCTTTGCGCGGTGCCCGGCATTATTGATGACGGCGTTTTGCCGCGCAATACCGGGCTGCTTGTCGGCCTGGATGCCTCTGGCTGGGAAACGTCACCTGAAGGCTACCGTATATCAACCATGGTGGAAGGCGTGAATGCACGCAAAGTGCGTGAACTGGGCGCCACCGGCGGAAAAATCATGATCTATTTACGCATGGATACGCCGGCGGCAAACACCGCTAATCTGGCCACCTTGCGTACGGTTATCGAAGATTTCGCCCGTGAAGATCTGTTTCTGGTGGTTGAGTTCCTCACCTATAAACTGGAAAACGAAAGTAAGGAAGAGTTCGAGCGTAAAATTCCGCAGCTGATTCAGGAAGGTTGCAAAGCCTGTATCGAATGCGGTTCTAAGGTGCTGAAAATCCCCTATCCAGGCACCGAGGAAGCCTGTGCGAAAGTCACCGAAATCTGTGGTGATATTCCCTGGGCGGTACTGTCTGCGGGCGTGGATCACAGCACCTTCCTCAAGCAGGTGGATATTTCCCTGAGAAACGGCGCATCCGGCGTTATCGCCGGGCGCTCGCTGTGGAAAGATTGTATTTCTCTTGACAGAAATATTTCCAAAGAAAAATTATCATCTATTGCCGTATCGCGTTTACGGGATATCCAACAACTGTTAGCGAAATACAGAAATAAATGATCGATTAAAAAAACATTATATACCCAAAACAATTCGAGTTGCAGGACAATACGTTGTTACCGTTAACAACGCGTCTGCGGCTGGATGTATAGCGGGTATATATTTTGATTAACTGGCCGCCAGATTATATAATCTACGGCCAGTCTCGCTTTTAGGTAATGCAAATGGCTAATAACCCGGATTTGGTGATTTTCGACTGCGATGGCGTACTTGTTGATTCAGAATATGTAGGTATAAAACTGGCAATATCCCTGTTACGAAAATACGGCGTGGATATTAGCTTTGAAGAGTTCACCACTGAGTACAGCGGGCTTGCCTGGGGTGATCTCATCAATAAGGTCAAGGCAAACAAACACGTTACTATCCCCAGCGGCATTCACCTGGAGTTCTCCAGCAACCTGATAAAACAACTCCAGGCACAGCTGACCAGAATCGCGGGAACCGATGAAGTCATCAGCAAAATAACCACACCAAAATGCATCTGCTCAAACTCAAGTAAAGAACACGTCGATTTTGTCTTGTCGCTAGTGGGCTTAACGCCTTTGTTTGCGCCCAATATATTTTCGGCGGTCGATCTCGGCCCTGGGCGCGCAAAGCCTCAGCCGGATATCTTCCTGCATGCCGCGCAGAAGATGAAAGCCAGACCAGAAAAAACCGTGGTCATCGAAGACTCCGTGCATGGCGTGATGGCCGCACACCGGGCCGGCATGTATGTCATCGGTTTTACCGGCGGAGCCCATACCTATAAAGGCCATAAAGAAAAACTTGAGGCTGCGGGGGCAAATGTGGTGGTCTGTTCAATGTACCCACTGCCGGATGAGATCGCGCGTTTTGCCGCAGAACACTGACCATAACTAATTTATATGTACTGGCGCAGCGATCAATACCTCAGCTTGTTGATTAACTCCACGTACTCGTCATCGTTGTGCAGGATATGACGGTACTTTTCCTCCAGGAATGTCAGGATGATGTCCCGGTAGAAGAAGTCCCGGAACACATCGACCAACTGCTCGGACTGGGTGGCAATGGAGTGCCAATCCTCCCCTTCGGTAATGGCGAACACTACTTCAGCGCCATCGACGACGATGTTCTGGAATTTTTTCAGCCCGGTCTGGCTTTCATGTGGCACGAAGTTGCTCAGATTGCGCAGGTTGGATTCCAGCTCGCCAACGACATGGGCTTCCACCAGCACGCCTTGCCGCTCTTTCTCTTCCAGCAGCGGCTGATAAACAAGAAAAATCTCTTTCCACGTGGAAATATTGATGGTCTTTTGCGCGCCATCAATTAACGCCAGGCTATAGGCATAAATAGACTCTTCTGTCGCGAGATTCCAAACCCGATCGTCCGGTTTGATTTTTTTCCTTTTAACATTTTTTAACTGTTCGATATCGGATTGAAATTTCAAGGTCAACTTTTTAATGACCTGCTCAATGGAAATGGCTTTATAAACTTTTTTCTTTTCAATTACCGAATCCAGCAAAATTCCTTTGTCCAATAAGCGGGAGATCACTTCATAAACTTTGGCTTTCGGGACGCCGGATAATTTAGCGACGGCCGATGCTTCAACAGGGCGCGCTGCGGAAAGAATCGCTTCGTACACCTGGCTCTCATACTGTGAAAACCCGAATTTCTCTAGCAAGATGCCACCCACTTAAGCAAAGAACCATATGAAATTATTATACCAGAGCGCCGTTTATTGCGGAATGTTTTTCTAATAGTTACTATCGTGGTAGTAACCAATTATTACACGGAAGATAAAAAACATCAGGGTGGTCTGTAACAGACTATGGTTATCCAATGATAACCAATAAAAAGGTCTGAAAAATCAATAAAAATAGCAAGGTCACTGGAGGTCAAAAATATGGCTATCGAACAACACAGCATTAACTATATTCCCGAGTCAGATCGCTATGGGCAACCAAAGGATTTGTTCGCCGTCTGGTTCGGCGCGAACCTGAATTTGACCACCATCGTTACCGGCACGGTATTGGTGATGATGGGGCTAAACCTCTTCTGGAGCATCGCGGCGATTGTTCTGGGCAACGCAATCGGCACTGTTTTCGTGGCTTCGCACTCCGTTCAGGGGCCGCGCCTGGGGATCCCGCAGATGATCCAGAGCCGCGCGCAGTTTGGCGTACTTGGCGCAATCATTCCCATGTTTTTCGTCATGTTCGTCTATCTGGGGTTCGGCGTGGCGAATACGTTGCTGATTAGCCAGACGTTAAATAATGTCCTGCCGCTTTCCTCCACCTGGATCATTATTCTCTTTACTTTTATTTCCATCTTTATCGCCATTTATGGCTACCGGTTGATTCACTTCACCCAGAAATGGCTATCGATCAGCGCATTCGTGGTGCTGGGCATCGCCACGATCATGGCCTTCAATCAGCCGCTGCCGGCGGGAGCCTGGAATATCAGCGCGTTCAACCTCACGCTGTTCGTTTCGGGCGTTGGTATTATCGCCACCTACGTGCTGGCCATGGCGCCCTATGTCGCCGACTATTCCCGTTACCTCCCCTCGGACGTATCTTCCCCGAAGGTGTTTTGGTTTACCTATAGCGGTCTGGCGCTCTCCGGCAGTTGGATGATGACGATTGGCGCGGCGCTTGCCACCACCATTCCCGGCTTCTCCGATAATGCCGGCGGGAAAATGGCCGACATGTTCCACGGCTACAGTTGGCTGATGTATATCCTGATTGTCTATGGTTTGTTCGCCATCAATGTGTTTAATTTCTACGGCGCGTTTATGTCGGTCGTGACCTCTATCCAACCGTTCAATAGCCTGAAAGTCACGCCGCGTGTAAGAACGATTATTTTAGGCGCCATTCTGGTGATCAATATTGTTCTGAGCCTGTTGGGCGGCGAAAGCAATTTCATGACGCTATTTATCAACTTTATTTATTTCATGAGTTATTTCCTGATCCCGTGGACGGCGATTAACCTGCTGGACTTTTTCGTGCTGCGTAAGGGCCACTATCACATTCAGGATATTTTCGATGTTCATGGCCGCTACGGGAAATATAATAAAATCACCATCTTTGCCTTCCTGATCGCCATCGTCGCTGAAATTCCATTTATTAATTCTACTTTTTATGTCGGCCCAATAGCGAAAATGCTGGATGGCGCGGATATGGCCTGGATTGTCGGCATCGTTGCAGCCCTGGTGCTGTATTACTTCCCGATGAAGAACTGGCAGCCTGCACACGTTAGCCGGAAAGCATAATAACCAGACAGGATCTCTACCGATGAAAACCACTGTAATTACCAACGTTGTCATTTTTACGGTCGATAGCCGGGACTCGGTCATCCGGAACGGGACGGTGATCGTTCGAAACGGCCTCATCGCCGCCGTTGGCTGCAAGGAGGCAATTCCACTCCCCACCGATGCCGACGAGATCATCGACGGCCGGGGACAAATGGCGCTGCTGCCGGGCCTGATCGACTCGCATAACCACTCGAGCCTGATGCGCGGCGTGGCGGAGGACTTACGACTGGTCGACTGGTTGCCGATTTACGATCTGGAGCACCGGGCCTGCAACGAGGAAGACGCCTACCACGCCGCCAGGCTCACCTATCTGGAATGCCTGAAGAACGGCAGCACCACCATTCTGGATATGTACCGCTTTATGCACCGCAGCGCCGAGGCCGCAGGGGAACTTGGGCTGCGGGTGCATTTGGCCCCCTATGCGGCGGACGTTCAGCCATACGATTTCTTCGAGAGCACCAAAGCGAACGAGAAACTGATCAACACGCACCACATGAGCCAGAACGGCCGGATCCGGGTATGGATGGGGTTGGAAAACCTGTATTACTGCAGCGAAGACATGTACAAAGCTGCGATCCTGGCCCAGAAAGAGTTCGGCGTCGGCATTCATACACACGGTTGCGAGCAGGAGGAAGAGGAGCAGTCGATCATCCGCACCTTCGGTAAATCGACCATTGATATGCTGGAACAGCGGGGCATTCTGGGCGAAAAGACGCTGCTGGCCCACTGTGTGTGGGTGAACGATGACGACATCAAGAAGATGGCCGCCACCGGCACCAACCTGGCCCACTGCGCGATTTCGGCGGCTAAGCTGGGCTGTGGCGTAGCGCGCATTCCGCTGATGCTGCGCGAAGGGGTGAACGTCTCGATCGGCTCGGATGGCGTTATCGACAACAACAGTATGGATCTGTTCCAGGAGATGAAATTCGCCTCTCTGATACAAAAGGCGACGCAGCGCGACGCGTCTATTATGGGGGCGAAGCAAATGCTGCGCATGGCCACCATCAACGGCGCGAAATCGCTGAATATGGAAGACGAGATTGGCTCAATCGAAACCGGCAAAAGCGCCGACATGATTCTGGTGAATTTCTTCAAGCCGAACCTTCAGCCGGTCTTCTGGAACGAGCAGGAAGAGACCAACCTACTGTGGAATCTGGTGTTTTCCGCCAAGGGGGAGAATGTCGATACGGTCATGGTTCAAGGCGACATTATGGTACGCCACGGCCTTATCACCAAGGCCAGCGAAATGGACATCATGCTCGCGGCGCAGAAACAGGGGGAAGACTGGATACGGCGCCGGGAGCAATATAAGCCGGTGCCTGCGGCGTAACGGCGCCCACTAAGGCCGTTCGGCGCGCACTACTTCATCAGCACCTGATACTGCGGATTGAACTCATCGAAAATCGGCAGCGCGGCGGCGCCCAATGCGGCGGTGTCGCTGCCGGTCATACCGATTTTCACGCGCATGTCGGTGAGATAGCGGCTGCGCACCGACTGGTGTAGCGGCGGCAGGCGTTTAATCAGCTTTTCCAGCAACGGGTGCGGCATCATGCCGCCCACAATCACTGCTTCCGCATCGAAAATACATTCGATCATATTGATCGCCTGGCGTAGCGGCGGCAGCGCGCTGTCGATCCAACCGTCGAACAGCGCCGGTTCCACATCAAGCAGATCGTCCGGCAATGCGGTCATCGGGTTAAGCCCGCAGTGTTCGTAGGCCGCCTGTAACGACACATAGCGCTCCAGGCAACCATGGTTACCGCAATAGCAGGCTCGTCCACCCGGTTGCGCCACGATATGGCCGATTTCGCCGGCATTGTGGGCATGGCCGGTATAAATATGGCTGTCGGCGAAGATCCCCGCCCCCAACCCGGTGCCGATATAGAGATAAACGAAAGAGTTCAGCCGCCGCGCCACGCCGTGAAACCGCTCGCCAATTGCCGCGACGGTGGCATCATTTTCCAGCGTCACCGGCAGCCCGCTGAGGCGAGCCAGCTCCGCCGGCACATCCACCTGCTCCCAGCCGTTGAGCGTCGTCGGCCCCTGCGAGGAAAGGCCCTCCACGCCAAACGGCCCAGGCATCACCACGCCAATTCCCAGCACTTTGGGCCACTGCGCCGCCAAATGCGCGCGGATCTCATCGAGCACCCCGGCAATGCGCAGTAATGTGTCATGCGGCTGGGGCTTTTGCACCATGATAAGGCGGCGAAACTGGATTTCACCGGCCAGATCCACCAGCACGATCAGCAACGTCTGGTGGTCGAGGTGAATGCCGATCGAGTAGGCGCTGACCGGGTTGAGCGTCAACGGGATCGCCGGCTGGCCGCGCCCGCTGGCCTTGCGTGGCAGATGGGTGGAAAGGATCCCCGCCTGTTGCAGCTCGGCCACGATATTCGACACCGTCTGCGGCGTCAGCGCCGTCAGGCGGGCGAGCTCGGCGCGCGTCAGCTCGCCGTATAGGCGGACGGCTTCAATGATCACCCGGCGGTTGTGGGCGCGGGCGTGTTCCAGATTGGTTCCTGAGGTTTTCATCGGCAGCATTCCAGACAACGGACGGCTCAGTATGTAATTCAGCCGGGGCGACAATCAATTTAATTTTTTGAAAATATTCAATGCGTTCCCGCCCTGCTCCGCCACAGGAGCACTGGCCGGGTCGCCATGTGCCGGCCAAGACTGGCACGCAGCTTGCTTTATTTCTGAGCGGGCTGACAACACCCGGTTTTTTTGTCCTCGATTAAATCAATCAAATTGATTTAATAAATTATAGCGTTCGCGGAGAGAGAAAATGAAACGTCGAATCACCCCACGGTTGCAAAGCGGTCTGCTCGCCCTACTGGCGCTGAGCGGCGGCGTTCAGGCGGCCAATACGCAAATCAGCGCGCTGTTTATGACGCAGGCGGCCTATAGCGAGAACGACATTCGCGCCATGACCCACGACTTCGAACAGCAGCATCCGGACATCCACGTCAACCTGGAATTCGTGCCTTACGAAGCACTGCACGACAAAATCGTAGCGGCGCACGGCGCGAGCAGCAACGGCTACGATGTGGTGCTGTTCGACGCCATCTGGCCGGCGGAGTTCACCCGTTTCGATCTGTTACAGGACGTCAGCACCCGCATTCCGGCGGCGGAAAAAGCCAACATCTTCCCCGGCGCGATGAACACGGTGGTCTATCAGGGCAAAACGCTGGGTATGCCGTGG
Source organism: Gibbsiella greigii (assembly GCF_039540155.1). NCBI lineage: Bacteria > Pseudomonadati > Pseudomonadota > Gammaproteobacteria > Enterobacterales > Yersiniaceae > Gibbsiella > Gibbsiella greigii. The sequence goes on along the minus strand of NZ_BAABEM010000046.1, from coordinate 57,219 downwards.
ATCCTCGACACAAAATATCTCTATTACAACAAGGCGATGCTGAGCAAAGCAGGCATCAGCCAACCGCCGCAGACCTGGCAGCAGGTATTGGACGATGCCAAGATCATCAAGGAAAAAGGCATCGTGAAATACCCGCTGGTGTGGAGTTGGTCGCAGGCGGAAGCGCTGGTGTGCGATTACACCACGCTCGTTTCCGGCTTCGGTGGCCAGTTTTATCAGAACGGTAAGCTGAATTTCACCGGCCCGGCGTCAATGAGCGCGGTGAAACTGATGAAAGGCTCACTGGATAGCGGGCTGACTAACCCGGCTTCGCGCGAATATCTGGAAGAGGACGTACGCAAAGCGTTCTCTAACGGTGACGCTGCCTTCGCCCTCAACTGGACCTATATGTACAACATGGCCAACGATCCGCAGCAGAGCAAAGTCGCCGGCGAGGTGGCGATCGTGCCTGCGCCGGGAGACGCGCCGGGCAAAACGGGCGCGGTTAATGGTTCGATGGGGCTGGGCATCGCCAAAGCCAGCCAACACCCGGAGCAAGCCTGGCAGTATATCAGCTATATCACTTCGCAGCCGGTGCAGAACAAATACGCCAAGCTGAGCCTGCCGATTTGGCAATCGTCCTACGACGATCCGGCGGTGAAGGCCGGACAAGAAGCGCTGATCGCGGCGGCGAAGACCTCGCTCAACGTCATGCTCTCCCGCCCGGAAACCGCTGAATACTCGCGCCTCTCCAACACCCTGCAACAACAATTGCAACAGATCCTGCAAGGGCAGACAACGCCGGAAGCTGGCATGCAGGCGGTGGATAAAAGCGCGGCCCGGCTGCGCTAAGGAAGAACGATGCTGAGTTTGCAACAACGCGAGCATCGTCAGGCGTGGGTGCTGCTGGCGCCCATGCTGATAGTGATGTTCCTGCTAACCGCCTGGCCGCTGCTGCGCACCATCTGGCTCGGATTTACCGACGCGGCGTTAGTGGGCAGCGGCGAGACCCCAGCCTATGTCGGGCTGGAGAACTACCTTTATGCGCTGACCGATCCCGATTTTCAGGCGGCCATTCTGCGCACGCTGTATTTCACCGTAGTGTCAGTGACAATTGAAGGCGTGCTGGGAGTGCTGGTGGCGTTGCTGCTCAACCAGCGCTTCTTCGGGCGTAACCTGCTGCGCGTGCTGGTGATCCTGCCGTGGGCGCTGCCGACCATTGTTAACGCCATGATGTGGCGCCTCAACTTCAACCCGGATTATGGCAGCATCAACGCACTATTAACGCAGTTGGGCGTTATCGACCATTACCGCAGTTGGCTGGGTTCGCCGGACGCCGCGCTGCACGCGGTGATGCTGGCGGACATTTGGAAAAACTACCCGTTGGTGACGCTGCTGACGTTGGCGGCGCTACAATCGATCCCGGAAGACCTATATGAAGCGGCGCGGCTGGATGGCGCCCCAGCCTGGCGACGTTTTCGCGCCATCACCTTCCCGGCGATCGTCGCCCCGCTCAGCGTTGCGCTGGTGTTGCGCACCATCGACGCTTTCAAGGTTTTTGACATCATCTACGTGATGACGCGCGGCGGCCCGGCAGACAGCACCAAAACCCTCAGTTTTTTCGTCTATCAGGAGTCGTTCAGCTACCTGCGCGCCGGCAGCGGCGCGGCCTACGCCATCTTGATGGCGCTGATGTGCAGCGTGCTGATCGCGCTCTATTTGTTGATGCTGCGCCGACGGAGTGCCAACCATGAAACGTAAACTGCGCCCGCTACTGCGTTACGGCGCTGCGCTGCTGGTGGCTGCCAGCATCGTCGGCCCGATGCTGTGGCTGTTCCTGATGAGCGTCAGTTCCACGGCCGATTTAACCCGCGTGCCGCTAGAATGGCTGCCGCGCCAGTGGGATTTCAGCCGCTACGGCCGCCTGCTCTCTCTGCAAACCGGCCAGCCAGGTGAACTGTTCCTCCATGCGCTGGGCAACAGCCTGCTGGTGGCCAGCGGCGCGACGTTGCTTTCACTGCTGCTGGCGATCCCGGCGGCATTCAGTTTCTCCCGCTATTCGGGGCGCGACGGTTGGCTGTTCGCTGGGCTGGCGGTCTATATGGTGCCGCCAGTGGCGTTCGCGCTGCCGCTGTACGCCGTGCTGCAACAGTTGGATCTGCTAAATACCCGCGGCGGGCTAACGCTTGTTTATTGCTCGCTGATCCTGCCTTTCCTCACCTGGATGCTGAAAAATCAGTTCGATAGCCTGCCGCGCGACATCGAACAGGCAGCGCGGCTGGACGGACTGCGATTCTGGCAGGTGCTGCTGCGCATCACCCTGCCGCTGGCAAAGCCGATGCTGGGCGCGGCGGCGATCTTCGGTTGGCTACTGGCCTGGGATGAGTTTTTCTACGCGCTGCTGTTTACCAGTAACCTCAGCGCACAAACCCTGCCGGTGACCATCGCCGGTTTCACCGCCGGGCGCGCCACCGACGATGGCCTGATCGCCGCTGTCGGCATCCTCGCTTCAGCGCCCCCGCTATTTATCGCCATCTGGCTGCAGAAAGCGCTGGTCAGCGGCCTCACCAATGGCGGCAGTAAGGGATAACCATGGACAGAACCCCAAACGCCACGTTGTATGTGGCAGGCAATATCAACATCGATTTAATTATGGGTACGCTGGCGCAGTGGCCACGCCCCGGTACTGAGATCATGCTGGAGCATAGCGAGCTGCGCCCCGGCGGTTCCGCCGGCAACTGTGCGCTGGCGCTGGCGCAGATGAACGTGCCGCATCGGGTCGTCGCGAATCAGGGCAGCGACGGCTTCAGCGCCTGGCTGGCCGGGCACTTCGCCGCCAGCGCCGACGCCTGGCCGCGCTACGCCTGCGATACTTCGCTGACCGTGGGCGTGACCCATCCGGACAAAGAGCGTTCGTTCATCAGTAATCAGGGCCACATCGTGCGCCTGACCGCCGCGGACGTGCTGGCGCAGTTGCCGGAGCGTGCCCAGCCGGGCGATATCGTGCTGTTATGCGGCACGTTTTTATGCACCGCGCTGCTTGACGATTACCCCGCGCTGCTGGCCACGCTGCAACAGCGCGGTTTTCTGGTGGCGGTGGATACCGGTTGGCCACCGCAGGGCTGGAGCGATGCTCTGCGCCGGCAGTTGTTGCACTGGTTAGCCGATTGCGATTGGCTGTTGCTCAACGAGGCGGAAACCCTGGGCTTTGCCCAACAGCCCACGCTGGAAGCGTCGGCCCGCTGGCTGGCAGACCGTTTGCACCGTGGCGGAGGCTGTGTGGTGAAACGCGGCGCACAGGGCGCCAGCCTGTGGACACGCCAAACGCAGTTAGACGCGCCGGCGCAGCCGGTGGCCGTGGTCGATACCATCGGCGCCGGCGACAGTTTCAACGCGGGTTTTCTCAGCGCGCTGCTGTGCGGCGAACCCCACGCGCAAGCGTTGCGCTGGGGTATTGAGGTGTCGGCGCATGCCATCAGCAGTTCGCCACGCCGCTATCCCGACTGGCAAACCTTACAACAATCCTTATTCACACCCGATCTTGAGGAGAATTGAGTCATGGCCGGCGTAGAACTGGTAAAGGTAGCCAAGCGCTACGGTAAACAAACGGTGCTGCATCCGCTTGATCTCACCATTCCCGACGGCAGTTTCACTGTGCTGGTGGGGCCGTCCGGCTGCGGAAAATCAACCCTGTTGCGCTTATTGGCCGGGCTGGAAACCTTGTCTGACGGCGACATCCTGCTGGATAAGCAGCAAATCAACGAGCTCGACCCGGCGGAGCGCGATATCGCCATGGTATTTCAAAGCTACGCGCTCTACCCCCACCTGACGGTGGCGGAAAACCTGGCGTTTCACATGCAGGTAAAGAAAGTGAAACGGGAAGAACAGCAAGGCAAAATCGCGCATATCGCCACCATGCTAGGCATCGACAAACTGCTCAGCCGCTACCCGCGAGCCCTGTCCGGCGGCCAGCGCCAACGCGTGGCGATGGGCCGGGCGATGGTTCGCAACCCGCGGGTATTCCTGTTCGACGAACCGCTGTCCAATCTGGACGCTCAGCTGCGCATGGAGCTACGCGCCGAGATCAAAGCGCTGCACCAGCGTTTCAATACCACCACGCTGTATGTGACGCATGATCAGGTGGAAGCGATGACGCTGGCCGACCAGATCGTGGTGATGCGCGACGGCGTGATTGTGCAACAAGGTGCTCCGCTGACCATTTACGATCGCCCGGTCAACACTTTCGTCGCTCGGTTCATCGGCTCGCCGCCAATGAACCTGCTGGCGGGAAACATTGAGGTACGCAACGGCCACCCCGGCGTAAAATGCAGTGCACAGTGGTTGGCGCTGCCGGCGCGCTGGCACGCCGCTGCACTGGCGCAGGGGGAAAAAGAGGTGCTGGTCGGGCTGCGCCCCCACGACATCCTACCCTCGCCAGAGGGGGTGGCGGCGACAGTGCGGATTGTGGAAGTGACAGGTGAATCGACGCTGCTACACCTCGACTGGCAGGGCGCGCCGTTGCACGTGCAGGTGGCCGAACGCGTGACGGCACGGCCAGGAACCCCGCTGCCGCTGGTTATCAGACCGGAGAAACTCCATTTGTTCGACGCGGCAAGCGGCGAACGATTGGCTGAATAGAGCGCAGAGGCCGCTCAATGTTCCAAAAAGATTATCAATACGCCGCCGGTCCACGGCGGCATTTGCGGCCTTGACCTCCACCATCAGCCAGTTGCATCAGTGCTGGATATTTCACGCCTCGTTTCATCCTAATTACAATAGCTGGCAAAGATGACATTCTTTTTTCTCATTGAATTAAGCCACTGAGCGGCTGAACCTGCATAATAAATATTTCTCATGCCAAATTTAACCATATATTCTGGCGTATAAGAAAACCATTTCTCAGGAAATTTCCTATCGTAATCATCTTTTAATTTCGGACAGAAATATAGTTGAATGTCCACCCCAATTTTTATAGAAAACTACATCTTCTTTTCTTATCTCTTTTATCTCTGGTAACTTAAGAAAATCATCACGAGATATTCTTCCTGACATATTAAGTTCTTTTTCTGGTCCGTTAACACCACCATGTCACAAGAGATAAGAGTCATTACCAGAGAAAAGGGAGGGTGGCTGGCGAGCCAGGTTGCCAGTCTGCATCAGTGAGCGCCGCTGTTGCCGACCGGTGGACGGGCGAACCAAATTAATATCAGCAGAACTAGGAACGCCCCTCCAGATAACCAGAAAATCTCGTTGGCCGAAATAATCAGCCCCTGATTCGTGATCTCTCTCGCTATCCAGCTGGATGCCTGTTGGTGACTCATGCCTTTGCCTTCGAGCTGCTGATAGATTTGCGCCACCGCTGGATTAAACGGCGTGATGTTTTCCGTTAGCTGCGCGTGATGCAGCGACTCACGGTTTGACCACATCGTCGTCGTAATCGATGTACCGATTGATCCCATTAGAATACGGATAAAGTTCGACAAACTGGATGCCCCCGCCATACGTTCCGGCGGTAACCCGGAAAAAATAATGGTGGTCAGCGGCATAAAGAAGCAGCCCACGGCAAACCCCTGAATAAACTGCGGCCATGCAGAAGCGCCAAAATCCATCGCTGGTTCGAACGTATACGCACGCCAGAAGAAACAGTAGGCGTACATAATAAAGCTGAATGTCACCAGTTTGCGCATATCCAAACGGTGCGAAAAGCGACCGATAACCGGCGATATCAGAATCGGCAATATCCCGACCGGTGCCGATGCCAGCCCCGCCCAAGTGGCGGTATAACCATAGACCACCTGCAATAGCTGCGGCAGCAACACAAGAGAGCTGACATAGAGCATAAAGGCCAGGCTGATACACAGCACGCCGATGGTGAAATTTCGGGATTTAAACAACGATAAATCGACTATCGGGTGTTCATCCGTCAGTTCCCAGACCACGAGGAAGCAAAGTGCGACCACTGCCACGATTGCCAGCACGATAATTTCGGTCGAGTTAAACCAGTCGAGCTCCTTACCCTGATCAAGCATCACCTGCAATGCGCCGATCCCCAGAACAAGCAGCATTAAGCCGACACAGTCGATCGGGCGGATCTGCGTCGCAGTTTCGCGGCCCTTCAGCGTTTTCAGCGTCACGAATACAACCGCAATGCCGATCGGCACGTTGATAAAGAAGATCCAGCCCCAGTGATAGTTATCACTGATATATCCACCGAGGATCGGCCCACAAATCGGGGCGACGATCACCGTCATCGACCAGAGTGCCAGCGCGGTACTTCGCTTAGCTGGCGGATAGTTATTCAACAACAGACTTTGCGACAGCGGGATCAGCGGGCCAGCGACCACCCCCTGAATCACACGGAAGAAAATCAGCATTCCCAAGCTGTTAGATATACCACACAGCCAAGAGGCGACGGCAAACAGCCCGGTCGACCACAGGAATAGTTTAACCTCACCGATGCGCTTAGCGAGCCAACCGGTGATCGGGATCGAGATGGCGTTTGCCACCCCGAACGACGTGATAACCCAGGTGCCCTGAGAGTTCGAAGCACCAAGATTCCCGGCAATGGTTGGGATCGCCACGTTGGCGATCGTTGAATCCAGAACCTGCATAAAGGTAGCCATAGACAGAGCCACCGTCATCCAAGCCAGTGGGGCACCTACCAGCGGTTTATTTGCCACAGAGACCTCCATAAATGTTAGCCTGCATTGGCATGAATAACGTCAGCAATGATGGCATTAACCGGCGCCAGATCCTGTGTCAAAGCGGATGTCTGATACAGCGGTTCTGTACGGACCGTATTTGCCAGCACCAGACCATCCCGGTTCTGGGTGTCGACCGTGACCAGCGTGGACAAACCGATCCGCAGCGGGTGTTCCGCCACCTCCCGATCGTTTAGCTCAATACGCACCGGCAGACGCTGAACGACTTTGATCCAGTTGCCGGTGGCGTTCTGAGCAGGTAACAGTGAGAACGCACTGCCGGTGCCCATGTCTATACCGACCACTTTGCCGGAATATTTTACGTTATCACCATACATATCGCTGACGACGGTGGCTCCCTGACCAATGCGCATCTTTTCCAACTGCGTTTCTTTAAAGTTGGCATCAACCCAAATGTGGTGGGCAGGTACAACAGCCATCAAAGACGTAGACGGCGTGATCCGCTGCCCAACCTGTACGGCACGGCGCGACACAAAACCCTCTATCGGACTGCGAACTTTGGTGCGCTGGAGAGCGAGCCACGCATCCCGAACCTGAGCGGCGGCCCACAAAACCTGCGGTTGCTGCGCAACGGGCGTATTCAATACCATCGCCTGATTGGCGTTATACTGCTGAACGGCGACATCGTATTGCGCTTTGGCCGTTTCCACGGCATCGCGGGCATGTTGCAGTTCTTCACGGCCAATCGCATCAACATTCCCCAGCACAATCCGGCGTTTCAGGTCTGTTTGTGCCTGCTGCCATTGCGTCTGACGCAGCGCGATATTCGCCTGATACTGTTTGCCGTTAATGATCAACTGGTGCGTTTGACGCACGCTGTTTGCTAGCGCCGTTTTAGCGCGCTCAAAAGCCTGTTCCGCATCGGTCGGATCGATAGATGCCAGTACGTCGCCTTTTTTCACGAAGTCGGTGTTGTCGAAATTAACGTCGGTCACACTGCCCGACACCTGAGCCATAATCTGAACCTGATTACCGGCAACATACGCATCATCAGTAGACTCAAAATGACGTAAAACCAATAGCCAGTAAAACAGGTAGGCAATAGCGATAATAATGAAAATCCCGGTTAACAAAAGCATCGCGATTTTCCGCGTTTTCTTTTTATTTTTCGGATGTTGCGGTGTTGCCTGAGCTTCGGCATGTGCGCTCATGATCTTCTCCACATGTGTCTATTATTATGATTTTTGGCTCGCTGCAGGGGCCTGATAGCCCCCCCCAAGCGCACGGATGAGACGGATTTTTGCCTGCATCAACTGACTGCTGGCGCGAAGTTGCGCCTGTTGTTGTTGCTGAAGCGCTGACTGGCTGCTTAAAAGCGCATCTCTGCCGATGATGCCCGCGCGATACCTTGCATCAGAAACGCGATACACCTCTTCAAGCGATTTCGCGGCAGAAGATGCCTGCTGCCATTGTTCAACACGGCTTTTCGACAGGGTTATGGCATCCGCAGTTTGTTGGATGGCGTTCAGGATGGTCTGGTTATACGACTCGACGGACTGATCAAATAACGCGGACTCTTCACCCAGTTTGGAACGCAAAGCCCCCGCGTGGAAAATCGGCAGCGAAATTGCTGGCGTGATGTTCCAGGCTTTACTGGCGGCCTCCAGAAAATTCGGGCTGGTGCCTCCGTAATGAGTGGTCGTCAAACCACCAAAGGCACTGATAGAAAGGCTGGGATAAAACGCTTTCTTCGCTGCGCTGACACGTTGAGCATAGGCTTCCACCAGATCACGCTGTGCGGTAATGTCAGGTCGTTTGCCCAGTAAATCCAGCGTCAATTCGCCTTTCGGCGCCAGTGCGTCAGGTGATGGCAGCGTAACGGCGTGTAGCCCGTTCATCGCATCCGGGCCACGCCCCGCCAGTGCGGAAAGCTGATGTCTCAATTGTTCGGTTTGTGATAACAGACCAATGATCTGCTGTTTGGCACTATCGGCCTGAGCCCGCGTTTGCTGCGGGATGTCAATGCCATACACACCGGCCTGATACTGCGCTTTACGCAAATCTACCAGACGCTGATGGTTATCCACTTCCTGTTGCAAGACATCCTGCAAAGCCAGATTGGCCTGCAACTGATAATAGGCTGACGCCACCGCACAGGTCAGCGTCAGAGCGGCTTCGGCCTGTTCAGCACGGGTGGAATCCACCTGTGCCTTCGCGGCATTCACCTGATCGCGGTATTTTCCCCACCAGTCAAATTCATAGCTCAGATTCATCCCGAGGCTGTTTCTGTTGTCGTAAATCGGCGCTTCAGGGTAGCTGGTCAGGAACGGCGGAATCGTGTTTTTCGCCACACGTTCACGTCGCATTGAACCATTTAAATCCAGATAAGGGCCGTTGGCCGCATCAGCCTCGCCCATCACGCTTTGCGCTTCCCGCACGCGGGCCGCTGTCTGACGTAACGATGGCGAGTTTTGCAACGTCGTTATCATCAGCTTCTCGAGCTGCGGGTCATTTAAACTACGCCACCACTGTGGGCCGACGAGCAAAGAGCTGACCGTTGCCTGCTGCAGATGAAGCTGTTGCGTATCGAGCAGCGAAGACTGAGGAGCAATATTTTTATCGGAGGCGCAGCCAGCCAAAATGACAATGGCAAACAGTGGCGTAAGCCTCCAACAAGCTTGGTGTGGCATGTAGGTTACCTGAATAGAAAATCAAAAAATTTACGCGGTGCCGCGTTGGTTTCTATCGTGTCACTGCATCTAAAATGACCGTCCTGTATACGCAAATGACAATGCTGGTCTTCATGTCTAAATTCCTTTATCATGAGAAAACTAACTGCAACGTTGGAGTTTAATTTAGTGCTATTTTCAATAAATGACAACTACCTTTAAACAAAAGGTAAGAGATACTGAAAATGCTAATACTAGGATTTCGCAAGTGTCTACAGTTAAGTTTGAAGGCTCAAAATCCATTGAGGGTCTTGTTGGCCACCTATACATACCTGCGAGACACACTCGCTAGATTAATAAAAATCATGAATGTCGTGTTCAACATATATAGGCTAAAATCCGAAATTGTTAATTTTTAAATTAGGGAGATAAAATCCATTTACATAAATTAAACAATAGGACCAAATAGAAATAAATGGCAAAAAAATCAGAATCTAATAAGCGCTTTACAATAAGAAAATTGCATAACTTTCGCACACAATTTTCCGTCAACGCTCTATTGATTATAGAATCAAAATACATTGGATAAAACTATGAAAATTGCAATCTCAGGCACTTACTCATCGGGAAAAACTTTCACCGCAATGGTTCTTGCTCATTACACAGGTGTACCTCGTCTCCTTTCAAAAACAATGAGGGAGATAATGCCGGGGCTGATACCCGGGAAACGCCTTGCGGAAGTATCGCCTGAGGAATTTCTGCATTTAGTGATTGCACGTCATATTGGTCGAGTGGAGTGTGAAATTATTCAAGGCTCCAGCTATATATCAGATGGCACTTCATTACAGGAACTTTTATATGGCGAAGCACGGCTAGTACATGGTATTAATCCTTCAGTCGGTACCAAAGAGAATGGTCAATACGCTACAGATATTCCATTCTTTGCTCGGGTATTGAAGGAAATTAGTCGCTCTTTGAAAACCCATGTAGCCAATACATATGACATATTTTTCCACCTCAAACATGAACTACCGCTTATAGCTGATGGTCATCGTCCAATGAATGCTGATTTCCGGGATTTAGTTGATCAACGTTTACTGGAAATACTGAATGAAATTGGAATTCCCTATGTAATAGTAAGTGGTGATGTCGAGCAAAGAGTTAAAAAGATATCTGAGAATCTAAATTTAAAACCAGTGATGCCTATTACAGAGGCGATTGAACGTGCCACACTAGATTACAAAGCACAAGACCTTCGCTTTGAAGAAGAACGTTCAAAAAATGCACACATGATAAATTCTGATTGATAATAATTCAGGAGAAGATTAAAAGGATTCTATCGCATAAAAGCGTTGACTGGTAACATGCTATTTTTTGTCATACTGCCGGCTCTTATATCTAATCAGGATCAGAAGCCCAACCGCACAAAACGTACATTGGGCTTCTAAATAATATATGCACACTGGCCCGATATAAGCCGGCCACATATCTTTTGACTCTGACGAAGTCGTCACATACTATATATTAATCTATATGGTATTCTATGTGGATACTTTTTCTCGTGAGTGACCGTCCAGAGACTGAATTCCATAAGAAAGCGGCTCATCGCTATGTGCCAGCCCCTCGGCGGCATAGTCCATTTCTATTATGCCGCCTGGATAAGTTTCTACACCAGATTTTCTGCAATAATTCTCTTTATACTCAAGTCCCCTAATCATGGCGTGTACTCTTGAGTTTTTATAATCTTCAAGAATGGCAAGCGTATATCAGCCATAGAGACGTAAAAACATGATTGCTCTTCGCTTGTTTACGCTTTCTAAAAACAGCCGATAAATTGATGGCCACCAATACTTGCTGCCATAATCTATAAGGCTTTAAAAAAGTCATTCACATTTTCGCAGGCGTAGTGATCTTCATGTTGCATAGAGGTGGTAATAAAAACCGTTTTCATCCCGAACACCTTTGGAATACTCAAATTGGCAAGCGTATCCTCGAACATAATCGCGTGCTCAGGAACGATCCCAAACTTATCAATAAAGCGTTCATAGGTCTGTTCGGCTGGCTTAGGCACATAACCTGCGTCGGCAATATCAAATATATCCGTGATCTGAGAGGAAATACCAAGCACCTCAAGAACCTGAGTTGCGTGCCATTTTGGAGATGAAGTAAATATAATCTTCCTTCCTGGGATTGAAGCAAGCTGGCTTTGAAGCAAACTATCACGACTCAACACAGAGTAATCTATCTTATAGATATAATCGAGATACTCTTCCGGTTTAACTTGGTACTCTTTCATCAAACCTCGAAGCGCGGTTCCATAACGCAGGAAGTAGTCCTTACGAATAGCCATTGCCTCAGCTTCACTTATATCAAAGAAATGTGTAATCCATGCTGTAATACGTGCATCTACCTGCCCCCATAAGCCACTATTTTTTGGATATAGTGTATTATCTAGATCAAATATCCAGTCACTAATCTGTAACATAGCTTGATGATTCATTTCCTTCCTCATTATAATATTAAATAAGCAATCTCTGTACAGAGAGAACTGCGGTTAATCACTGTCGTTACCTGTTCAAAAATCTATTTCCATGAAAATTTCGAGAATATATGTATCGAACCATTTGTATTTTATTCGTGATTCCGTTTTACCACAAATGTCGTTTTGGAGGCTTTTTACCATATTTATCGAAATGATGTTTTGGATAGCAATGTTACTAGATAGAAGATCTCACATAAGCGAATTTCGCTCAAAATGAATTTCACACGATCAACCTCTCCCTATTACCATGCAGCACATTCGAGTTAAAAGCAATAATCTTAACCAAGAAAAATAGCGCTATCTCACATTGACTTCATATTATTTTTCTTGTAAATAGTCTGGTTAGAAAATATCCATTAACCATTTTTCAACCGAAAATTATCTTACCCAGAACAATAAACACCAATTTAAGCAAGGTTTCTTTCCTCAATTTTTTACCAGGCCTAGCCTACTGTGGCACTGGGCCGACAATGCCAGTTGTAAATCAACTTCAATAAACTCGAATATCATTGTTTTTATCGTCTTTCGTGTGTTGATATGCTCTCCGTGTATGAGTTCTCCTTTCTGGCTATGGCAGACGACGTTAATAATTTTGAATCAATCAATACTCTTGACACGAATGCTGCATAGGTTTAATTTAAACTCCAACGTTGCAGTTTCACTTGAAAGGATAGAAGTATCCTTAGCATCTAGTTAATTTATATATACTTATTGTTGGTGATGGCTCTGAGCTATAGAGTTGTATAAGACACGCTATTTACCTGCGCTCTCCTGCTATAGCAAAGATTTTTGTTTCTTGTCGATTTTGTGGTCAAACGCACCCGATTCGTAAACCTGATTCTAATCAGGTCGGATCTCCGCGTTTTCGGTGCCTTACTTGAATATGCTGACGAAGCCCATAAATCCGATACAAAAGAGAAAATTGTCGATATGGCGTTGAATGGTTCCGGCATCAGAGATAGAGATACGGTGCAAACGTTAAAAGTTGGCATAATCATGGTCATCCAAACGTTAAAAACTCGCATCAAAACAGATGATCGGTAAAACAACTGTGTATGAATACATCGCACTGATTTGTAAGGTTAATGAGAATAGACTTATGTCGGCAGCAGAACGAACAGATATTGGCTATGGTATTCCTGTGATACCAATAAAAAAATGGTTACCATGTATTTTAACTAAGAATCGATGCCGATAGCCACAAGCTTTTTGATTTATTTTCTCCATTTGACATCGCCTTTATTGTAACGGATGACAGGGAAAATTATAAACGAGAAGAACTACGGGTAAAAAATTTTGTGAGTAAAATATTCACACAACGGATAGAACTGCATAATATTAATCTTTGGGCATAGATTAAGCAGCCTGCAAGGGAAACAATTTTCCTTTCCCATTCTTTTTAGGTTCATAAAAACGTGATCGGTAGCTATATAGAAAAATAATTATAATAAATTGAGGTCATGAACTTATTTTTTAGAAAATAGTTTATCAATATACAGGATTTATCTTCTTGCGAGTTGACCATGTACATAACTATATATTGTTAATAATATTAATTATGTTATCGATAGAGAAAACAGATAACATTAAAAATTTCGCCCAATGAAATATAACATTATTTTGTTGTAACAAAAATCACCCGTTCTAAAAATCACTTATCAATCAATAAGGGAATACCTATGAGTTTGTCATACTATAAAAAAATTGATGATTTTCTTGGTGACCGAAAATCCCGTTACTTCGGAGATGGTTATTTGAAAACTAATCAATCGATAGAAAATTTTCAGCTATTGACTGGTGCCGACCACACTCAATTTGTATGCAATGGTGTGGTTATTCTCCCAGAAGTCTGGTCGAAAAAAGGAAAAAGCAATCAAACTCCACATCTTAGTACTATTGATGTGCTTGAACTTTCCATTGAATGCCTGAGGCAATTATTACTAGCAAGGACTTTACAAAACAGGCCAGTTAGTGCCGGTCATATTAAAAAAATAAGCATTATTGCAGGGAACGCACCTGTGGAAACCGCATTGGATAATATAGAAATTTCCGGAAAATCATTAGAAGACAGCGATGGTAATCATGTGTTGGAAATATCAATCGCAAATATGCAATTGGAAATCGTCTATATCTCAAAAGTTAGCGCCAGTCTTCCAGTCCTCTCCCTAAAAAAACAACCTATCGAAGTTTCCTGTGTGATGGTTCATGCAGATAACGACGAATCTACCGCTTCTGCAGTTGTGAAACCTTTATCGATATATACTGATGAAACGTGGTCCATTTCCAGTTGTTTCGCGGCATCACTGCAACTGGGACAAACATTATTGTATAATCTTGATAATGTGGATCGAGCCAAGAGCAACACATTGTGGATGAAAAGAACTACCATCACATTTTCGAACGAATTGTCACGTTTAACATTACTTTCTCAACCAATTTCCACGAAACTCGAAAATGTGAGGAAATATACTAAAACTGATGGTGATTGGCGAAGGGCAGATATTGTTAGCGTTTTTTGCAACGCGAAAATCGTCTGCTCAGTAACTCATCGGCTACCTCCTGAGATTAAACCTAAAAAAACTTATCAATGACTTGTTCGCCAAAAAGCTTCTATAAAACATCCTGATCTTCATGCAAATTACTTTAAGCAGCGGATCAAGTTAGAATTTATGTATTACCATATCATAATGTGTTGTTTCAGGGGGAGTTATGGGAAAAAGTAGGGATATTGTTATCGTAGCAGCTCAACGTACGGCAATTGGTCGTATTCAAGGCAGTTTGTCTACCCTACCTGCTTATCAGCTAGGCGCTGAGTTAATAAGCTATATTCTTAATAAGATCAATGTAGAGCCGGAGCAAATAACTGAGGTAATTCTCGGACAAACACTAACCGCCGGATGTGGCCAAAATCCTGCACGGCAGGCAGCGATTGCGGCGGGGTTGCCATATACCATTCCTGCTATGACCATAAATAAAGTGTGCGGCTCCGGCCTGAAGGCCATTCATTTAGCAATGCAGTCCATCGAAAATGGGGATGCAGATCTTGTTATTGCCGGTGGTCAAGAGAATATGAGTCTGGCTCCTTATCTGATACCCAAAGCGCGAACTGGCTTACGCCAAGGGCACGCAATGCTTCAGGACAGTTTGATCCATGATGGACTTTGGGATTCATTTAATGATTATCACATGGGGCTTACAGCGGAAAACCTTGCAAAAAGATATTCCATCAACAGAGAGGAACAAGATGCTTACGCTTTTGCGTCGCAAAGGAAGGCTCTTGAGGCTATTGCAGCGGGACAATTCCAAGATGAAATTGTGCCCATCACTGTTCGTCTGAAAAATAATGAGGTTCGTATCTTCGATACCGATGAACAGCCTCGTTCTGATGCGGTGATAGACAAACTGGCTCAACTAAAACCGGCCTTCCAAAAGGAAGGTACTGTCACTGCCGGAAATTCCTCTACTCTAAACGATGGTGCAGCAGTGCTCCTAATGGCTAGCGCAGAGAAAGCCGACGCGTTGCGCTTACCAGTTCTTGCAACGGTGAAATCATTTGCCAGCGTTGGTGTCGATCCTGCGGTAATGGGCATAGGCCCAGTCCCCGCAACTCGACTGGCATTAGCTCGTGCCGGTTGGAACATTGAGGACCTTGATCTAATAGAGGCTAATGAGGCCTTCGCGGCACAAATTCTAGCTGTAAATAAAGAGATTAAGTGGGATACACGCAAAGTGAATGTGAACGGCGGAGCGATCGCGTTAGGACACCCTCTTGGAGCCTCCGGCGCTCGCATTCTTGTCACGTTGATACATGAGTTACAGCGTCGGAGTATGCGAAAAGGCCTCGCTACTTTGTGCGTTGGGGGTGGTCAAGGACTGGCTATAACTTTGGAGCGCTCTTCACACTTTGGGGTATCTGCCTAAGTTTAAATCTATAGAGCCTGTACATCGGTTTGTGTAATAGCCTGATTTTGATATGTTCTACCCAACATCGAAAACAAATTAATTTGTGGACGAAAAACAGTTGCAGGCTCTGGTTAACGAACTGGCCAAAAATCTCTAAACGCCTTAGGATCTCCGTCAGTTCAATCGCATACTGAAGAAATTACACAAAATCCTAAACAGGCTCATTTACGGTGCGAGCGCCAGACGGCGAGCCGCCAGCACGACAGAAGCCCTGCGGCGGGCATGTTCGCGAGCATCATCAGTTCCCGCAAACATACGTGCAACTTGCGGTAATGCCGCCCACCATCCAGCCAGCCCCAGAATCAGGAAGGCCAGGTGATCGGCATCAAAATCACGGGTGACTATTCCGGCTTCTTGGGCATCCTGAATAGCTTGCGTTTTGACTATATAGAATTTACGCCGTACATCTTCATCGGGTACTTTCCCATTCAGTACCAACCCTTCCCAACTTAGAAGCCTGTTGAGTTCCGGATGTTCACGATGATAATCATAAGCCCGACCCGCATATTCACCGATATCTTCAACGGTCAATGCCTCAATCGCCACTGCCTGCGCGACTTTTGCCAACTCTTCGCTCAGAACTGTCCTGAACAAAGATTGTTTGTCGCCAAAATATTTATAAACTCTTTCTTTATTAACTCCTGCTGTTTTCGCAACCAACTCAATCGTGGCGCCATCGGGCCCCAAGTCAGCAAACTGAACTACTGCTGCGTTCAAAATTTTTCGTTTAGTGCCCTCGGTATCCCAAGCCATAGGTTGCCCCTCTTTTTAATCTGCTGAATTACAGAAATATTGGAAGAATACTGAATTAAACAGCAACGTTGCAGTTGACATTTTAGCATCAAAATTAATATTAGTAATTGGTCATTCAAAAAAATTGATACAAGGTGTGCACATCCTGATGTCAATCCGGCACCATGATCATCGTTGTTCAAGCGAGCAAGGTTTCCTACCATGAACCTACCCACAAATAGTGGATACGCTGTTAAATGAGTAAAATCATTAACACCCCATAATCTAGAGTCCAGAAGTTTTTCTCTCTTACGGCTGCGATAATTTCCTACGAATGTATTGCTGTTGTGAACGATACCCCTGCGTACAATACGAACTATAAAAAGAAAGAGGAGATTGAGCTTGAGGAAAAACACCGGGAACGCGTTTGCGTAATGTGTGACGTCGGCCCTTGCGAGCCTTACACGTGAAGCGAGTAATCGGACGAAGCTCGCTGGAGAGTTCGTATCCCAAAAAGCAAAAAACCAGCCATCAGGCTGGTTTCTTTGAAAAAGTGGTGCCCGGACTCGGAATCGAACCAAGGACACGGGGATTTTCAATCCTCTCTTCGCCAGCAAGTTGAATTATCGCGGCGTGAAATAGTTACCACATCGAATTTGTACTCATCGAATACTTTATTCGAGTGTACACATGGAAAATATTGCCACAAAAGCCACTACTGCTTCTGTCAGTACTAAGCCGCAAATCGTGCCTATGGTTTCAACCAAAGGCGGAGAAGGTAAATCCACTCAAAGTGCCAACCTTGCTGGCTTCCTTGCCGATGCAGGTAAAAAGACTCTCCTCATCGATGGCGACCACTCCCAACCTACTGCAAGCAGCATTTTCTCCCTGGAATATGAAGCACCCAACGGTTTGTATGAACTGTTAATGAAGACGGTCGACCTAAACCAACCCGAACAAATTATCTCCCGTTCTGTTATTCCTAATCTTGATGTCATCGTTTCCAACGATCCCCACGACCGTTTATCTTCTGCCATGCTGCATGCCGCGGATGGTCGTATACGTCTGAAGAATGTTTTGCAGCACTCTTTGTTCAACGATTACGACGTCATTATCATTGACTCCAAAGGTGCGGCGT
The DNA here is from genome assembly GCF_039540155.1 of Gibbsiella greigii. NCBI lineage: Bacteria > Pseudomonadati > Pseudomonadota > Gammaproteobacteria > Enterobacterales > Yersiniaceae > Gibbsiella > Gibbsiella greigii. The sequence continues at coordinate 39,534 of NZ_BAABEM010000046.1, read as the reverse complement.
CTGTGATGCTCGAGATGATTCTGGTTGCCAGTACGGAATTCGCTGTCGGCGTTATCAAGCCTATACTGCCGGATACGCGAGAGTTCCTGCGTGGCACCCTAGGGTTGATGGAAGGACTATTGCCGCTGACTTGCTACGGAGTTTCATTACCACGTATTCGTATTCTGACCAACTGCATGGAATTCACGAACCTTGACCAGCAAACGCTGGAAAGCTTAAACAACATTATCGCCAACGGCCTATACACTCGGGCAGATCAGTTCAACGTTTCTCTCCTCGATACGCTTATTCCCAAATTAGAAATCTACAAAATGGGCCATGCCTGTGGTCAGCCGGTTCACCGTCTTGAAAGAACGACGACTCGCACATCCACTCAGGCTGCCGCCGTCACTATGCATAGTTTGGTCTGCGAGTTGTTTCCGCAGTGGAAGCCTGACTTTGACGCACTTCTGATGGGAAATAAGGAGGTGCAGGCATGAGCAAAAATAACCAAAACCGGTTGTGGCGTGCCGTTGCCAGCAGTACAGATCCCCTTCGCTTACGTGAAGAGGTTTTTGCGTTTGTTGACGCCCCAGACTACGAAACCGCCAAAGAGTTGTTATACCAGCGATTGTCTTTGGAATGGGGTGTTTCCCGCGGATTTATTGATTTCTATAACCTTGATAGTGAAGAAGAACTCCGTGAGCAGGCTTTAGGGGTTTTGTCTTCCCCTGGCGCCCCTCTGCTGGAGATCGGCTGGAGCCATCAAGCTGAAGGGGGCGCAATCTATGATAATGCCCCCCTAATCCTGGTCGCCTCAGCGGCGCTACGCGCAATATTAACCACAGCGCTTCATGAGATTGGTTCCTTATCGGTAGCGGTTGAGCAAGAAGCCACCTGTGTCGGGTGTGGTTGTACAGACAGCCATGCCTGCGTCGACGAAAACCGAAACGTTTGTTACTGGCTCAAAGTCAACCGTGAAACAGGGTTGGGTGTGTGTTCGTCCTGTGATTTTTTTCTGAGCCATCCACTCACTGAAGATCATGACTAAGGGGCGGACCATGTCAGAACAAACCGTAAACGTACCTTATTCCGCTGATGCCGAGCAGGCTGTGATCGGCGGGTTGATGCTGGATAACGACCGCTGGGATGACGTATTGCCGCTGATCCGGGAAAACGATTTTTATCTGCCGGCACACCGCCGAATTTTCAAAGCGATGGGGCAACTCGTTGCTAGTCAACAGCCGATCGATTTGATTACGTTGTCTGAATCGATGCAGTTGGAGAAAGGCACTTGGGAACCTTATGACGGCTTGGAGCAAGTAGGTGGATTTGCCTATCTGGCGGAAATGGCGAAAAACACGCCGAGTGCGGCCAACATTGTTGCCTATGCCAATATTGTTGCTGAGCGCAGCAGGCTGCGTGGACTTCTCCAGTTAGGGCGTGAATTAAGCGCCGAAGCAGTCGTTCCTCGTGCCGATGCGGCCGTACTGACCGAACGGGCGGAACAGCAATTGTTCCAACTGTCAGAGCAGACACAAACACAGCAAAATGTGAGTCTGATTGCCGGTCTTGAATCGCTGGCCAGTCATTTGGAAATGGTTAACGGTGGTAATGGCATTACCGGAACGCCGACCGGTTTCGCCAGACTGGATGCGATTACCTGTGGTTTGCAGGGAGGAGACCTCATTTTACTCGCTGCGCGCCCTTCCATGGGGAAAACCTCTCTGGGTCTCTCATTCTGCGTCGGCGCTCTTCGGGACGCCAGTAAGCCGGCATTTTGCTTTAGCCTTGAGATGCCGCGAGCGCAGTTGCTGCAACGACTTGTTTCGATGCTGGGGCGGGTAGCGTTAGCGCGGCTGCGCAGTGGTCAACTGGATGATGAAGACTGGGCGCGGATCAGCCAGGCTGTCGCGGAAATGACGCCCTGGGAAGATCGCTTAATCATTGATGATGAAAGCTACCAGACACCGGCCTTGCTGCGTTCACGCGCACGACGCTATACCCGCCTTTATGGCAGACCGGGCCTCATCATGGTGGATTATCTGCAATTGATGCGTTGCCCTGGTCAGGAAAACCGAACGCAGGAAATCTCTGAAATCTCACGGAGTCTCAAAGCGCTGGCCAAAGAGCTGGACTGCCCGGTGGTCGCGTTGTCTCAACTGAACCGTCAATTGGAGAGCCGGGCGGATAAACGCCCGTTTAACGGCGACCTTCGTGATTCTGGGGCTCTGGAGCAGGATGCTGACGTCATTGCTTTTGTTTACCGCGACGAGGTGTATGACGCTGGCACGCAGGATGTGGGTATTGCCGAAATCATCATTGGCAAACAGCGCCAGGGGGCTACTGGCACCATCCGCGTTAAGTTTGAAGGGCAATATACCGCTTTCAGCGATTTCCCTGACGAACAATATGCTGGCGCAGGGAGGGCATGAGCATGGCGCGTTCAAAAAACAAGGTACTCGATCTTAGCAGTGCATTGTTGCAACAGGGTAAAACCGCGTTGGGCACGCAGCCTGAAACAACCTCAGTCACTCCGCTTCCTGTCAGTGAACTGCCGATGGTGCTGACTTTGGATGAGTTAGCGCCCAACCCGGACAATCCCCGGACTTCCCGTAACCCTAAATATGAGGAAATCAAAGCGTCTATTCAGGCCCGTGGGTTGGATACTGTGCCAAAAGTTACCCGGGATCCGGAAGCCGGTTCGCCGGTTTATATCTTCAGTGATGGTGGCAACACCCGCTACCAAATTCTGTGCGAACTGTGGCAGGAAACCGGGGAAGAGCGTTTTTACCGTTTTCCTTGTTTGTTCAAACCGTGGCCGGGCCGCTTGTCCTGTGTCATTGGACATCTGGCCGAAAATGACGTGCGTGGCGACCTGAGTTTCATTGAAAAAGCGCTGGGTATCAGAAAGGCTCGCTCTATTTATGAAGAACAATTGGGTAAGAGCGTCACTCTCCGGGAGCTTTCTTCATTACTTGCTGCAGAAGGTTATCCGGTGCATTTCTCGGGGATCAGTCGAATGGAAGATACGGTGAAGTATCTGTATCCATCCATGCCGGCACTGCTTGAGTCAGGGCTGGGGGCGCCGCAAATCAGGCAGTTACTTTCCCTGCATAGTGACGCTGAAAAAACCTGGAAACTCTTTACTAATGATGTTTCTACAACGCGCTCTTTTGATGAAGTATTTGGTGCCGTTTGCCGTCATTTCGACGCGCCTGAAATGTATTCGCTGGATATGTTCCGTGATGAGCTGATTGGTGCTCTCGTAAAAGCACTGCCACATCCCTCACTTAACTATGACCGTTGGTTACTGGAACTCGATCCAAAGGAGCAAAATCGGCGTAAGCATTTGGGGGAACCAACATCGTTCTCGGTACAATCTTTAGAAGTTGATGATTCCTTGTCGTCAGAGGGATCTTCTGAGGAGAAAAGCAGTCAATTACCGCCGGGCGTAACCGAATACTCGGGCGATCAGAATATTGCGCCGACAGCCCTGGCCAGTGCTTTGTTTGATTCAGACAGCAAGCAGGACAACGCATCGGAGGAACAGCAGGAAGAGAAATCTGCACCTTCCTTCAATACGACGCGTGTAGAGACACAGCCTGATTTATACGGTGCGCCGGCGATACTCTCTGGTGAAACCGAAAGTGCCTCAGGGCGCGCCACCTTACCGGACAACGATGAGATATTAACGCGTTCTCCATTCCAGCCCGCGCACTTGGTCATGGAGCCACAACAAGATAACACCGAACATTCTGAGGTTGCTTTTGCTGAAGTAGGCCTGGAGCCTGTCGGCACTATCTGGGCCATTCCAACACTGCAGGATGATATTGAACATCTGCAGGTCATGACGTTCCGTCTGGCGTTCGAACTGGCCGAAGTCGCGGGGTGCGAAGCTGAAATCAAAGCTGATAGATCTGGATTGTACGCGGTCGGCTATACGCTGGCCGATCGGCATCTGGCGGCCGGACGTATTGAACAACCTTCCCCTTTTACTGTTTTTCTGCTCTCTCTTGCCGGCGTCAACAACACCGACCATGACGGTTGTTCGCTGGGCGATGTGTTAATCGGATCGGAGAGGGCTGCTGACTTACCGCTGTTTGACGACATTCACGCTGTCAAGCTGATGCGCCTTATCCGGATTATGCGTCGTCTGCGCGAGCTGCAGCGTGACGTACCAGCAACAGAGGAGAATAGCTGATGAATTTTTCGCAACGACAAGAACGCCTGGTGAAACTGGTTCGTAAACTTCTTGAGCTGGCTCGTAGCAACAGCAATTCCCATGAAGCCGGCCTGGCGTTGGCCCGGGCGCAAAAACTGATGGAAAAATACGGTATCAGCGAGCTGGATGCGAGCCTTTCATCAATACAGCAGGCCCCAAGTCAGGGAGCACCGTCAGAAGCTAAAAGCAAACTCCCCGAATGGATGTCCAGTCTGGCATGGGCGGTTTGCCATGCCTTTGGATGCCGCCTGTATTTCTCCTGGCGAGAAACTTCGTCCGGGTATCGCCGTAATGTGACGTTCTATGGCTTTAGCGGGCGCCCGGCGGTTGCCGCTTATGCGTTTGATGTGCTGAGCCGCCAGTTGAAAGATGCTACTTCGGCCTATTTGAAAACCCAGAACAAGCGTTTGAAACTGACTACGCGCCGTGCGCGAGCTGAGCAGTTTCGGGCCGGATGGGTTTTGGGCGTACGGCAGGTCATTACAACGTTTCGGGTTTCTGAACAGGAGCGCCAGTTGATGGTGTCATGGATGGAAAACCAGAGAATGGGCGAGTTACAAACACGCGCACTCAAGGCATGCCGCGGTGACGATATTGCCCGACGGCAGGGGTATGAGGCAGGACAGAACGCCCGGTTGCATCACGGTGTACAGGGAACCGGGCCTGCCGAGCTTGGTTATCGCCGGGAGGTTCAGTGATGCGCATTCAATTATCACTAATGGGTACCCCTTCCCTGGAGCCTGTTTTTCTGACCGGCTTGTCTTACCGCTTTATTTTTTCGCCATTCACTACCTTGAGCCCGGTGGCTGAATATCTGGGGGGAACCAACGATGAGTAACAGTTTATCTCAGGCGACCAATAGCTTGTTAACGCAGTTGGTTATGGAGTTGAAGTCCGGCTATATACGCCGTTGTGAGTCTCTGGGACTGACCACAGAGGAAATGCAACTGCTGCATGGTTTAACCGTTGAAGATCTGCATTACCTGTTGAACAGCCCGGTATCGGTACTGACATTTCAAATCCATCATGAAAACTTCTCATTGATGTTGCAGCATGCGCGTCGCGAACAGCAACGCATGCAACGTATTGACCGTGCCCTGGCGCTGGGAGGGTCTATTGAGATGATGCAGCACTATTTTGGGTTGACGACGGTTGAAGTTGCCGCCCGTCGGCGTATGACCGGTATCTGTATCCGTCAGGGGCGTTGCGCCGCACTCAGTGATGAAGAGAATGCGACGCTGTGGCGTCAGTGGCAAAAATCAGGCATTGACGATCCCTCAAGCGCGGATGGTCTGGATGTCATGATGCTGGCCGCAGAGCAAATGGATGTGTCACTCACGGCCGTGTGGCACGCGGTATGCGGCTTTGATGCTCCTCATACCAACAAGGCCAAAAAAGCCATTCAAGCGATCCGTAATAATGCCGTGAGAGGAACGGCGAGGGGGCAGGCATGAAATCCATGACCTTAATGCCCGGTTTACTGGCCCCCCGTTCTGCACCGCCATCTTGTCAGAAAAAAGCGAAAGCGCTGGTTCAGCAGTTTCGCCGGGGTGAGCGTAATTACAAAAATATCCATGTAAAAGGTAAGCACGCCCCCGGGCGTGCGTGGATAAAGATTAATGTTGGGGCCACCTGGCGTCTGTTGAGCCGTAACAGCGGCGCAGATTGGGAGTTGCTGACCCACGAACGCTACAACAATGAAATTTGGAAGTGATGACATTCACCCTGTGTCTGGATCCCGGGCACAGGCCTGAATGCCTTTAGGCCATGTGCAGAATTATTGCACGACAACCATTTGGCTACTTCGCCATATTTGCTGGCGTGAGCAGCGTGATAAGGATCCGCTAAATCGATGACTACAACTCGAATACCTGATGATAGCCTGATCTCCTTTACACTGGCGCAAATGAATGCCCGAATGGCGGAGCGAATAAGCGCTGAAAAACATACGGGTAGCGCCGATGTTACGAATCTGCGTAGTGGCCTGCTCTATATGGGCAATGTGCATGATTCCATACCCCGCCGATTATTGTTGGACACGCGTTTGTCACCGCTGGACAAAACGGCGTGGATAATGATCCGTCTATATGCGCAACAGAATCAGGGGGCTGTATTTCCCACCTATGACGAGCTGCAGTTGCAACTCGCTTCTCCATTTAACGGCAAAGCATCCCGTGAGACCGTTAGCCGAGTGTTGTTGATGTTACGCCTGACCGGCTGGCTCAGCCTGTGTCGCCGTGTACGTGACGACAAAGGTCGTGTGCGGGGAAACATCTATGCGCAACACGATGAACCATTATCAGCCCGTGATGCCGAGACGTTAGATCCAACTTGGCTTGATACGCTGGCTTCGGCCTGTGAGCATAAAAACCGCACAGTGAATCAAACGGCCTGGTCAGTGTTGTCCGACATCCAAAATGACCCGACAATGCGTCATCAGCATTCGCAGATGGCAGCTATCGTTGAACGCCTGGGAGCACCGCAAACGCCTCAGCAGATGGCGAACCGCGTGTCCTTCAGGGAGCCCATTTCCCATGGTTCTATAACCGAACCCGGTAATAATCCCCCTGGTTCGGATGCCGAACTCAGTCATGAAACGGGTAATGTCATGCAGAGTTCGTTTTCCGAACTCATTCTGGAATCAATCACTTACAAGGATTCAACCAAACCGAACTGTAACGTACGTAATTTCACACACAGTGTGAATAAAAAAACGTACGTACCAGAACTGCCAGCCGAACTGCAACGCAGCATGGCCGAGGATGATCGTCGGCAGATCACCGCTCAGCTTTGCGCATTGCCTGCTGAAGCTGCCCGGCAAGTGTTGGATAGTCTTGTTCAAACAATGGCCCGAGGAAACCTGCATAACCCGACTGCCTGGCTGCTGACGGTGATAAAACGCGCCCGGAACGGGGAATTGTACTCGCCGGCAAAACCGATACAGTCAGCGAAAACAAGCGGTACTGGAAAATCACAACGTGCTGCTGTTCCTGCAAAAACAGAATTACCTGTTCACCGAAAATCTGCATCACGGGAACATGTCAGCAGTATTGTCGCTAAATTACGTCAGCAAATGGCACGAGCTAAAATCAGAACATGAATGGGGTTTAGCATATTTGTATGAAAAGTGACCTTGTTGGCAGTGCCAGCAAGATTAAAAAATGATCGTTATGCTCAAAAAAGATTCCCGTTCATTGTGGATGGCAGTAAAGCCATCCACATGCCCAGATTCTACTGACGCATGCCGATCGCCAGGCGATTGAAGGCACTCATCAGCGCGATGGCGAAGCTCAGGTCGGCGATTTCCGTATCGCTGAACTGTGCCTTGAGTGGTTCGAAATCCTCGTCAGGCGCGTGGCTGCGAGCCACGTCTACCAGTGATTCCGTCCAGGCCAACGCCACGCGCTCACGTTCGCTGAAATGCGCGCTCACGCGCCAACCTGCCAGACTGTCCAGCTTTGCATCTGGTACGCCGCCGACGCGCAGGGCCGTTGTGTGCATCTCCAGGCAGAAAGCGCAGCCATTAATTTGCGAAACTCGCAGATAGACCAATTCGATCAACTGTTTTCCAAGACTGCTCTTGTCCAGGGCTTTCTTGGTGAGGCCGAGTCCTTGGTAGGCTTCAGGCGAAAGGGTTTGATAAGGCAGGCGAAGTGTGTTCATGGAAGGTCTCCGATAGGAAGTGAAGAAACGAGAAACGAAGCTAGCGCAAGGCGAGTTTGAGCCAATACTTCAATAGTCGGGGATAGCCCCGGTAAGTACACGAACTGCACGTTGTGGTTCCCCATGACGGCCCGGGCGTATTGCGCTGGCAGCGGCACAAGCGGCTCCACAGCCAGGCTGTGCGTTGTCATACAAATGCTGCAGTCGAGGGCGTTGCAATTGTCCAAAACCGCCAACACTTGCTGAGCGCCGAGTGATTCGTGGTCGGCAGGGCTACATTCTAGGCTGTGTCCCTTAACCTCCCTGCATACCCAAAAGTGCTGTAGGAATCATCTCCGAAATGTGATTTTCGGTTGAATATTGAACGATTTCGGGCCGATTTTTATCGCTTAAACGCGTTTTTTGCACAGTTATACCAATACTGATCTGTACAAAAAATAGTTACGGGACACACCTTAGGAAAAGAAGTTGGTTCATAGTTCGTCATGCCTATAGTGCCTGGCTGAAATGCAGTCCTTTGGACAGCAGACCCTGACGGAAATAGAAGCGTTGCGCCAGAGCATTGCCCAATGCGGTATCGAGCACCAAATGGGCACACTCCTGTCGCTGTGCTTCCTCACGAAGTGCCTCAATCAGTCTGCTGCCCAAGCCCAAGCGCCGGGCACCCAAAACCGCCACTAGGTCATCAACATAGAGGAATCGTCCATACAGCAGGTTTTCCTGGATGCGGTAGCCCGCCAACGCCATGATCTGATCGCCCTGCCATGCGGCCAGCAGACGATAGCCTTCCCCGGCTTGGCGGCGGGCCTGCGCAGCGAATGCGGCAGCATCGGGAAGATGAGGTCGCAATTCGTGCATAACGTCGAAACAGGCCAGGTAGTCCTGATCGCTGTTGATGGGGCTCATTCGAAAAGTGCGCATGTCGATCTCCTTGTCATGGAGCCAGTACTTTAGGAAAATAATGACCTGGTAAAAAGGTGCAAGAATTGAATAAATGAATAGGTCATAGCGTATGAACATGCAGCAGTTGAAGCCAAGCCGAGAGCACGATTCGCCTATCTATTTACAGTTGTACCGGCGTTACCGGGATGCGATTGCCGCTGGAAAACTCCATCCAGGCGATCGGGTGCCGTCGGTGCGTAGCCTCGCCAGTGAACTGAACCTGGCGCGCGGCACGGTCGAAATGGCTTATCAAATGCTGACCAGTGAGGGCTATTTCCTGACGCGCGGCCCAGCCGGCACCTTCGTCTCGCCCAAACTGGAAAATCTGAGCGAACCGGGGCACGCCTCTGCGTCCAACCCTCCTGCACCGTCACGCTCACGTCCGCAGATCGAGACCGGTCAAGTACGGCCTTTCCAGCTCGGCTTGCCGGCACTGGATGCATTCCCGCGCAAGACCTGGGTGCGCCTGGCCGGCCACAATCTGCGCATTCTGGATACGGCGGCCATGAGTTATCCCGACCCGGCGGGTTATGAACCGTTACGCCGCGCCATCTCAGCCTATCTCGGCATCTCGCGCGGCATCGCCTGCACGCACGAGCAGGTGTTCGTCACCGCCGGCTACCGGGGCACGCTGGAGCTGGTGTGCCGCACGCTGTTGCGAGCCGGAGATGTCGGGTGGTACGAAGACCCCGGCTACATCTTCGCCCGCCAGTTCCTGGAGCGCACAGGCATGCGCCTGGAGCCGGTGCCCGTGGATATCGAAGGCCTGAACGTGGATATCGGCCAACAGCGGGCTGCCAGGGCACGTTTCGCTGTGGTGACACCCACGCACCAGAGTCCCATGGGGATGGCATTGTCTCTGCCCCGGCGGCTGCAACTACTGGAATGGGCCAACCACCATCAAGCGTGGATCATCGAGGACGACTATGATAGCGAGTTCCGCTACCACGGCCGGCCTCTACCCGCACTGAAAAGCCTGGATCGCTACGGGCGCGTGCTTTACACCGGTACCTTCAGCAAGGTGATGTTTCCCGGCCTATGCCTGGCCTATCTGGTCGTACCTGAAGCACAGATTGAACAGTTCAGGGACGCGGCGAACCACCTTTGCGGGCCCGGCTCGATCCTGCCCCAAGCGACGGTGGCCGATTTCATGGAGCAGGGCCACTTTGCCCGGCATCTACGCAGGATGCGCTCACTGTATGCGGTCCGGCGTGGCTATTTGGTCGATGCTCTTTTACAGGCATTCGGTTCATGCCTGCACGTCCAGCCCCAAGCTGGCGGCATTCATGTGCTGGCGCACCTAAACACTCGACACAACGACAAGGTCTTGGCCGCAGCGGCAGAGTCCCACGGCCTGGCTGTCCAAGCCTTGAGCAGGTGGCGGATACGAAGGTCGCAGCAAGGAGGCTTGCTGATGGGGTTTGCCGGCTTCATCACGGGCGAACAGGCGACGGAGTCAGTTCAGCGTCTGAAAACCGCACTGGCTGAATGCCAGTCTGTGTCCCGAAATAGGCTCTGATAGAATAACGTTCTGATTTTTCATGTAGATATCGCTATGAACCGCCCCCTGTTTACCTCTCTCTCTCAGAGTTTAGTCTTCAGAATTACCGGGGGGGGCATTGTTGATTAAAAATTGACCTTGTTGGTAGTGCCAACAAGATTAAAAAATGAACACCCCGCCTTTTACTCTTTCTCTTCACAAACCAAAAAGAGTTTTGAATTGCTGCTTTCTGGCCCTGCCGAGACTATTTCAAGCCAAACATACTCTCAGCAGACAGAAGGATGCTCAACATGGCAGATACAGCAAACAATTCTCCAGATACTCCCGCACGGGGAAAGGCGGGGGCACTGAAGTCGACTTTAACAGTTCAACTGCATACCCAATATGCCATCCTTTTATGGGAAGGCCGTCAACGTCAGAAAGAGTCAAAAAAACCTCAAATAGTTAGCATGCCCCAGGTCATCGCCAGGGCAGGTAAAATCAATGCCGATTCGGATAATGACAACCCGTATGCAGACTCCGCTATGCTGTTGTTGGAGCTGGCGATAGAGCGAGGAACCGCGCGCTTACAAAAGAAAGTCGCAGAGCTCGAAAAAACCTTATCCGATTTGCCAAGCCAGATCACGATGTCCGATGTTTACTCCGTTTCGCCTTTAAATATCGGTGTATTCAGCCGAACTCCCTTGGGCTACCGTTGTGTCTGGCTACTGGTTGGTTTCGACCAGCTTGCGATGAAAGCTTTCCAGGCCTGGCATTACGGTTTGATTTCACGCCAGAAACGCGATGACTTACTGAGTAAGGGGGGGCACTGGGTTCGTCAGGTATACGGGGTGGTGCAACAATATCGTTCTGTCAGCGTGACCCGCGATGATATTCGTCTGCAAACGCCTGCCGGTCTTGAGGCTATCAAACGGTTAGGTGAGCCGGATGCAGATATCTTAACTGGTGTGAAACGTTCAACGTTCTCCCCGCCGTTACGTAATCCTGTCACAGTCTCTGCTGATTCTTCCTCTGATAAAGGAGGCAATGCATGAGCCCTTACAAGAAAGCGTTAATACCTGCCCTGTTCTGCACGGCGCTGATTTTAAGCGGTTGCGCCGGTAGCGACCTCGCTGCGTGGAATCAAAAAATCAGTGATGCCGCCCATTCGCTGGCCGGCGGCAGTGCCAGTAGCACTAATGATAATGATATGCCCTGGATGACAAAAGCCGGAAACACCGGCCCGCGTCAAAATGTGCTCCATGTTTATACTCTTCCCGTGGATGTTGATACCGCCGCGGCCCGCCTCAAAAGTCATTATCAGTTTATCTCTTCAGATGAACTGGAAAGTTTGCGTAAACGTGATCAGTACGGTGACTGGAGTGCCGGCTCTGTTGATGAAGCCCACTCCGTATGGTCAGCGGTAAAGGGCAGCTACTATAAAATGGGGCAGGAATGGAAAGGAAGCGATCGCCTGGTGCTGGAAATTGAGAAATCCGGTGCCGGCAGTCGTTTGAAGGTGACTTACAGTTCCCCGGATAGTTCGCATCTGACCGATGCGTATTTGGGGCGTTTAATGAAGCAACTGCAGCAGGTTGCTAACGGTCAGGTGAGCTGACTGGAGGCGATCAGATGCAACTCTATCTCTGTGAGAAACCGTCCCAGGGTAAAGATATTGGCGCCATCCTTGGGGCGACCCAACGTAAGCAGGGTTATCTTGCCGGGCCCGGAGTCATTGTTACCTGGGCTGTAGGGCATCTATTAGAGCAGGCTCAACCTGAGACCTACGGTGAACAGTATGGCAACCCATGGCGCGAGTCCGTACTGCCCATCGTGCCGACGCAGTGGAAAATGACCGTTAAAAAAGATACGGCGGATCAGTTTGCCGTTGTCAGATCACTTCTGAAGCAAGTGGATTCCGTGGTCATCGCCACTGATGCCGATCGGGAAGGCGAGGTCATCGCCCGCGAGCTGCTGGAATATTGCCACTTTACGGGGGCCGTACAGCGGCTCTGGTTATCCGCGCTGGATGAGGCGAGTATTCGCCAGGCACTGGCGAATAAGCTGCCTGGTGAAAAGACGGCGGCGCTTTACCATGCAGGCATGGCGCGAGCGCGGGCTGACTGGATGACGGGAATGAACCTGACCCGGCTTTATACCCTGAAAGCCCGGGAACAAGGGTATGGCGAGGTCTTGTCGATCGGCCGGGTGCAGACGCCCGCGTTGGCGCTGGTCGTGAACCGTGACCGTGAAATTGCCAGTTTTGTGTCAAAACCGCACTGGCAGGTACAGGCTACCTTGCAGAAGGAGGGGATCAATTTCCCTGCCAACTGGGTGCCCGCCGCCAACTACTGTGACGAGGAGAAACGTTGTATTCAGCAAAATGTGGCGCAGGCCGTGGTGCAGCTTTGCCAGCAAACGGGGAGTGCCCTGGTTCTTGATGTGGGGACGGAGCGTAAGAAAGCGTCAGCTCCTCTGGCCTTTGATCTGGGTACACTGCAACAGGCCTGCTCTCGCCAATGGGGAATGAGCGCAAACCAGGTATTGAGCATTGCTCAATCGTTGTATGAAACCCATAAGGCGACCACCTATCCCCGCACCGATTGCGGTTATCTGCCGACGTCAATGCGTGAAGAAATCCCACAGGTTCTTAATGCCATCACGCGAACGGATCCCACACTGAGCGCGACAGTGGCTAAACTCGATACAGGTTTTGTTTCACGGATCTGGAACGATAAGAAAATCACCGCTCACCACGGTATTATTCCTACAAAACAGCCGTTCGACCTGAGTAAGTTGTCTGCCGATGAGCTTAGGGTCTACCAACTGATACGCCAGCATTACCTGGCGCAGTTCCTGCCGCTCCATGAAGTCGATGTCACTGAAGCGACCTTCAATATTGGCGGCCAACTGTTTCGTACCCGCGGCAAGGTTGAGATCGTAGCTGGCTGGAAAGCGTTGTTTCAGCACGAAGGCAGTGAATCGAAGGAGGACGACGATGAGGCTCGTCTCCCGACGCTTGTTAAAGGACAGTCCTGTGCCGTAGCCGGCGCTGAGCTTAAAACCATGCAAACAAAGCCGCCGGCGCACTTCACTGATGGGACGTTGATTGCGGCGATGAAAAATGCGGCTGCATTCGTCAGCGATCCTCAACTTAAGAAAATTTTGAAAGAGAATGCCGGATTGGGGACTGAAGCGACGCGAGCCGCTATCCTGGAAACGCTATTCAAGCGAGGATACCTGGAGAAAAAGGGAAAATTCTTGTTCTCCACACCGATTGCCGGCGAGTTAATTGATGCCCTGCCGGCAGCGCTGACAAACCCGGGTATGACGGCGCTATGGGAACAGGCGCTGGATGAGATTGCCCAGGGGCAGATGAGTCTGGAAACGTTTATGTCGCGGCAGGCGCAGTGGACGGGGCATCTGGTCGAGAAAGGTAAAACGCAGGCGGTGAAGTTCACTGCGCCGCCGTCTCCTCCTTGCCCTGTCTGTGGCGGAGCGATGCGCCGGCGTGCGGGCAAGAAAGGCGGTGGCGCCTTTTGGGGATGTATCAATTACCCAACCTGCCAGGGTATTGTCAATATTGGGACGAAAACCAACCGTAACGGTAAACGATATAAAGGGAAAGCAGCGGCTAAAAATAAAGCAACCTCACCGGAGTAAGAGATTGTCTGATGTATATGGTGGAAACTTTTGCTAAGGTGAACGGGCTTTGATGCAGGGTACCCCGTGACTGCGGTGGTAGGAAAATTCTTCCATGGTTTTTTTCTACTTCAGTCCGGTCAGCGGCCTTCACACTCAGGTTGGTTGACAAGGCGCATGCGACTCCGTGAAAAACGCGCCGGGACACTAGGTTCCTCCCCGGAGTCTGTTTGATTATATGAAAGGTTAAGGTACCGACCCCAGGGCGTTGATTTTCGGATCAACGCCGTTTTTATTTTTATCGCTCGCAAAACGTATTATTAACGTTGACACTCACATAACTTGCATTAAAAATGAACAGGCTTACTTGTTGTCTTCGGACAACCAGCCAATGCTTCAGCACTCTGTGAGAAGCGCCTTCGGGTGAGTGCCAGCCAAAGTTTCAGCGGTCTGTGAGAAACGCCTTAGGGTGACTGCCAATAGCCTCGTAGCCTGAAAGAGGAAGCCCATGTGGTGGTAACTCCGTTTAGCCTTTGAGAACGGGGATCACTTAGCGGTGATGAAGGTCTATTTCACAATCAAGACAGCCTGCACTGACATACGACTTTGCAGGTCCCCGACGGGAAACACTTTTCCCGTCGGGGAAGGTGTTTTTCTCCGTCACCGAATCTACACTCCATGGAGAAAACATCATGTCTCAAGCGCAAAACACGTCCAACAAAACTGAATATTTCAACCTGACCATCAAAGGGATGGGGTATCTCAGTAATGTTCGCCAGGTCAATGGTCCTAACGGTACTTTTATCAGCTGTGTCATCAATGGACTTTCTGGTCCTACCGATAACGCCAGTTATACGCGTTTCGATGTCACGGTCGCCGGTAAAGAAGCCAGCAGCCTCATCAATCGCTGTCAAAAGTCGGTTGATGAAGACAAAAAAGTCCTGATTGGGTTTGTGCTCAGCAACCTGAAAACGGACATTTATACGCTCAACAGCGGTGAACATGCCGGTGAACAGCGTGTCAGTCTGAAAGCCCGCCTTATCAAGGTCGATTGGATAAAAATCGGCCATGAGAAGGTTTACCAGGCTGAAAAATCCGACTCTATGCCGCCTCAGCAAGGTTCTGCACAGCAGCAATACGCAGAAAACTCCTTCTGATAACGCCCTCTACGCCTCGATTTATCGGGGCGTTTTTCCCCTTCTGATTCTATTCCCTATGAGGATTTGATTATGGCGTCTCGTGGCGTAAACAAAGTCATACTTGTCGGTCATCTCGGCCAAGATCCGGAAGTCCGTTATATGCCAAATGGCGGTGCGGTTGCTAACATTACCCTGGCAACCTCTGAGAGCTGGCGCGATAAGGCGACCGGTGAGCAGAAGGAAAAAACAGAATGGCACCGCGTTGTGCTGTTCGGAAAACTGGCTGAAATTGCCGGTGAGTACCTGCGTAAAGGTTCTCAGGTTTACATTGAAGGTCAACTCCAGACCCGAAAATGGCAAGACCAAAGCGGGCAGGATCGTTATTCTACCGAAGTCGTGGTCAATATGGGCGGCTCCATGCAAATGCTAGGTGGTCGTTCCCAGGCTGTTAACCCGAGCCAACGTGCTCAGGGGGGATGGGGGCAGCCACAGCAGCCAATGCATAGTGGTTCCGCAACTCAGAAACCTCAATCTGGAGGTGGAGGAAACGAACCGCCGATAGACTTCGACGATGATATACCGTTCCTGGGGGTTGGGTACGGAGTAGCAAAATCCGTCATTTACGCCCTTTGATTGTCCGGAGATCACTATGCCGACAATTCTCAGAGTGGACGGTTTTCGCTTTTACTTTTACAGCCATGAACCGAATGAGCCTGCGCATGTCCATATTGATAAGGGCAATGCAACGGCTAAAATATGGTTACATGATGGCAGTGTTGCGCGTAGTGTGGGGTTTGCTTCACATGAACTGCGCTTACTACAACGTTTGGTCGCTGAACATCAGACACTTTTACAGGAGGCCTGGAATGCTTACTTTGCACAATGAGAACGATCTGCGTGTAATGAACGTCCATATCGATGACGATCGTCTGACTGTCGATTTGATGGATGGCCGTTCCATTTCAGCCCCTCTGGCCTGGTATCCTCGTCTTGCGGCCGGCACTCAGGCTCAACGTGAAAACTGGGAGCTGTGTGGTGCGGGTTTAGGCATACACTGGCCAGATCTGGATGAGGACTTAAGTACGGAAGGACTGCTGTTGGGAGCGAGAGGCGTTAATCGTTCTCCCTCTTTAACTTAGTCCCTTTATTTTAATCCTCTTCGTCTAACAAAACGCTGACTTTCGGGTTGGCGTTTTTTTTTGTTTTGCAAAAAGAGTTGTTAATTGAGGGCCGTGGGCGGTAACCGCACAGTGACACCTGTCAATTGTCACTGAACAGGAAACCATCCGGATGAAAAAAACACTCGTCATCACTTCCCTGGCGGCCATCATGCTAACCGGGTGCGCCCCCCGGCAACCTCTGCAACAACGTGATGTTTCATCAGTCACGCCGCCTGTTACCGTTACCCGTAATGTGCAACCGGTTAGCCCGGACGTTTATGCCCGGGCGCCGGAAGTGGTTCGTTATGACCGCTATTTACTGGTCAGCACTGATCCTGCTTCCGTCCAGAGCGATCCGCTCTCCCAGATTATTGATATTCGCATCCCGGCGTCGGTTAAGCCGACGGTGGCGGATGCCTTGCGTTATGCCCTGCGCCAGTCGGGATACTCCCTGTGCGCCACGGGGCCGGCAAACGGTGTGCTGTACCGGCAGGCTTTGCCGGCCGTTCAGTACCAATTAGGGCCAATGCGTTTACGTACCGCGTTGCAGGTACTGGCGGGGCCTGCGTGGCAGCTTGAAGTGGACGATGTACAGCGTGTCGTTTGCCACAGCCTGCGCGAAGGCTACCAGTTGCCGGCCACGCAGTTGCCGCCGGCGCCGGTTGTATCTGCCCCGATCAGCGCACCGGCGACGTCTATTGCGCCGCCGCCAGTAAAACCCGTACCAGCAACGGGAGGATGGCTGAAAAAATGACAGGACAAAACGAACAAATGCCCCAGATGACCGCGCCTCAAAAAGGTCTCCTTCGCAGCAAAACATTCTGGGGGCTTACCGGAGGCGCATTGATTGTCCTCATGATGGGCTTGGCAGGCAGTCATGCGCTTAAGGGCGTTAATCAACGTGTTGCACAACTGGAGCAGGCTCAGAGAACCCTGTCGCCACAAGACGATGTGGCGTCTTTGCGCAACGCTCTCGGGGCGCAACAGCAGCAAGTCGCCATGCTGGAAAGCCGCCAGGCGCAATTCGAGACGAAACTTGCGGCAATCATCAGTAACCCAGTATCGCCGCAGCAGTTGCAGGTGCAACTGGAGGCTCAGCAAGCGGATTTGAACGCTTTGAAAGATGACCTCGCCGCATACAAAAAATCGGCGTCATTAGCCCCAACACCAACGACTGATACCCCGGCAAGCTCAACTGATGCATCGACAAAGCCATCAACATCCGTCCCCGCAGCGCCGTCTGCGACGGCCAAAATCATCCCAAAGCACCCGCCTACGCCGATTAAATCGCCTGCACGCGAAGCCGTCCGCGTGGTACGCAAAGCGCCTTTTGTGCTGACGGGGATTGAGCGGCGAGGTACTGCCGCATTCGCCGCCGTGGCACCGCAGGGGTTCAGTGATTTATCCCAGGTGCGTCTAATCGGCGAGGGGGAGTCAGTATCAGGATGGCAGTTGGTCAGCGCCGGGGTTGGCCAAGCTACATTCCGCGTAAATGGCCGTCTGCAGACGCTCAACGTGCAGTAAGGAATTTTAGATGAGACAAAAAAACACGTTTTTTATCCTGTCGGTACTGCTCCTGTCATGCGGTTCTGCCCACGCCAGGATCCAGGCTGTAAACAGTCAGGGACAGGACGTTTCCAATCAGGAAACCGCACAGAGCACTTCTCAGCATCTCCAGAAACAGGCCAGCGAATGGGGGCTGAATGCTGAAGATTACCAGCGTTACCAACAATTAATGGATGGCCCCCGCGGTATGCAGTCACCCGGGCTCGATCCATTAACGGCGTTGGGCATTGAGGCGAGAAGCGATGCTGAACGGAAAAAATATGCCGAACAATGGGTCAGGCAAGAATTTGCCCGTACCGAGAAAGAACTGAAGTTCCAGCGTGAGGTGGATGCGGCCTGGCAGCGACTGGGAGTATTGCCGGTCAGTATGGGGAATGCTGCGGGGATTGCGCACGATACCGGCGGCCGCCTGGCCCTGTTTGTTAAGGCCAAAGATTGCGCCCAGTGTGATGCGCGTCTGGCGGCGGTTCTGGCGGACAACCGACCTGTCGATATTTACCTGGTCGACAGCCAGGGCAACGACAGTTTTCTGCGTGACTGGGCCCGGGCGCACCACATTCCCGTTGATAAGGTTCGCGCGCGCCAAATTACGCTCAATCATGACGGTGGCCGCTGGATGAAATTCGGCAACGGCCTGATGCCGGTTGTGTTGCAACAGGGGGAAAACGGATGGACTATCGCCGCGTTCTGACCCTGGCGTTGTTAGTGGGATGTGGGGTGCCGGTTTGCGGACAGGCCGCTACGGCACAAGATATCCCGGCTGGTTACCGCGAAGTGGCTATGCGTCACGGGGTGCCGGCGGAATCGCTCTACTCGGTGGCGCTGGCTGAAACCTCGATGGCGCCCAAAAGTATTTCCTCTGTTACCCGGGGTGCTGGCCAGCCCCCTTCGGTAGAACGTCCCTGGCCATGGACCATTAATGTGGCCGGGAAAGGTTACCGATATGCCAGCCGTCTGCAGGCCTGGGAAGCCCTGCAGAATTTCCTGAAAACGCATCCGCGTAAACGTATTGATGTCGGTATTGCCCAGGTCAACCTGGGCTGGAACGGTCACCATTTTACGTCGACCTGGGAGGCATTTGACCCTTATACCAACCTCAACGCTGCCGCGAGCATTCTGCGAGAGTGCTATGACCGTAACCCGGGGAGTTGGATGGCGGCCGCCGGCTGCTATCACCACCCCGCCGGCGGCGCTCCTGCCGCTCGCTACAAATCCATCGTGAAAACCAAGTTGGCACGGATTAACGGCGGAACGACGGCTCCAGCCATCGTACCCCGTATGACGCCAATTCCGGTACAGACCACGGCGTTGACCTGGATAGAACCACGGAGCCAATAATTATGCGTAAAGTGAATTTTCTGTTGTTCGGCTTGTACTTGGTAACGGCCACCGCGTTAGCGAATTTGAACGTCATTGCCGATGTAGGGGGCGATGATGCCGCACCCTATTTTGAGGGGATCAATCGCCAGGACGTGCGGCCTTCCCCCCCTCTAGAACCGCCGCTCCCGTTGTCTGCACCTGAAACGGAAACGACGATGTTGCCAGTGAGCACGCCGGAGCTGACCCCGGGGAACGTCGCCTCACGACCGCTGAATCTACCTGGCATCGGCGCCTTGTTTATTGTGGGGGATGATGACGCCTCCCGTGTCTGGCTGCAGGCAAATGCGAAAAGCCTGAAGTCCCAGCGTGCCGCCGGATTGGTGGTGAACGTCAGCCACTTTCCGGGGCTTCAGTCACTGCGTGAAATGGCCCCCGGCGTGCCTATGGCGCCGGCGTCAGGCAGCGAGCTGGCGCGCCGTCTGCAGTTCAGCCATTACCCGGTACTTATCACAGACACCGGATTATCGCAGCAGGTTACCCCATGATGCCCGTGCAGCATCTGGTTGCCGCTCTGTTGGCGAGCCCGTTGCTTTCAGCCCTGCTGATTGGGCTGTTTATCGGCACGATGGCCATCCTAAACCTGCGAGGACGTGAGACGGCATCCAAACGGCGTCATCGGCGGTATCGTGCTACAGCCGAACGGCTGATTCAACGGGTACCGCAATTATCAGGGGATGCGCAACGCCTGGCTTATCTGCGAAAAATCAACCCTTATGTTTTTGAGGAGTTGTTATTACTTGCCTTTGAACGCCAGGGATGCCCGATTATCCGCAATGCCTCCTACAGCGGTGATGGTGGGTTGGATGGCCAAGTGTTTATCGACGGCCAGCGTTATCTTATCCAGGCCAAACGCTATGGTAAGACGATTACTCCTGGCCATATTCAGCATTTTGGGGCGTTGTTGTTACGTGAGCGCTGTGGCGGCTTTTTTATCCATACCGGGCGTACGGGAGAACTCAGCCGGTCGTTGCTACGTGCGCATCCGCAAATCCAACTTATTAGCGGACAACGCTTGCTGGATCTGCTGAATGGCAAAGCGTCCTGGTATGAGGCTCCCTTCCCCTATTCAAAATCTCAACGGAGTAAATCCGATGCGTCTTACTTTTAATCGGTTGCCGGCACCGTGCCTATATGGATGGAGAAAAAACGATGAGTAATCGCCATGTAATGGAAGCCCTACTGCGTCCAGCAGTGGAACTCAACACGGCAATCGTCGCCGGCGCCGCGGCCGGGATTTGTTTTGTGGCACCCTGGTCGGTGGCATTGGCGCCGTCGGTCAGTTATGTCACTGCCAGTGGTTTCGCGGTTCTGTCGGTTATTCGGGCGCGTCAGGGCATGAAGGTGATCCGTTACCGTCGTAATCTGCGTCGTTTACCCCGCTATGTCATGACCAGCGCGCAGATCCCTGTCAGCCGGCAACGGCTTTTTCTTGGCAAAGGTTTTCGCTGGCAACAGAAACACACCCAGCGCCTGATGGATACGCGCCGGCCGGAAGTCGAGAAGTATGTTCTCCCGCCAAAACTTTATCAGATGGCGCGGCGTCTGGAACTGCAAACCGAATACAACATGCCGTGGTTGTCCCAGTTGCTGCGAACCGATTCGCCGTTGAATCCAGTCCGGCCTTTGCCGCCAGTGGGGGGCAATCCGGCAATCCATGGCATTGAGCCGGATGAGCTCGACGTCTCGATGCCGCTCGGTGAACGTGTCGGCCACACTCTGGTGCTGGGCACGACGCGAGTCGGCAAAACCCGCCTGGCTGAACTGCTGATCTCCCAGGATATCCGCCGTGGCGATATCACAATCGTATTTGATCCAAAAGGTGATGCAGACCTGCTACGTCGGGTCTGGGCTGAAACCCATCGTGCTGGCCGCGGTGAAGAGTTGTATATCTTTCATCTCGGGTGGCCGGATATCTCTGCACGTTATAACGCCGTCGGCAGGTTTGAGCGTGTTTCGGAAGTGGCGGGCCGTATTTCCGGGCAGTTAAGTGGAGAGGGGAACAGCGCTGCCTTCCGCGAGTTTGCCTGGCGGTTCGTCAACATCGTTGCCCGCGCCCTGGTCGCCCTGGGCCAACGCCCTGACTACACCTTGATCACCCGCTATGTGAATAATATCAATGAGCTTTATGAAACCTATGCGCATAAGGTTATCGGGGAGCGTATGCCAGCGTTACAGCAGCAGATCGAGAACAGCCTGAAAGTGCTGACGGAAGATGATGTGCCGCGCAATATGCAGGGCCAGCCGAACGCGATAAAAATCATGGCGGTAGAAATAGCCCTGAGCTCGGAAGCCGGTAAGCAGCTGTATGATCCTATTCTGGATGGATTGCGTAGTGCGGTGCGTTATGACCGAACCTATTTTGACAAAATCGTGGCATCTTTGCTGCCACTGCTGGAAAAACTGACAACCGGTAAAACCGCTGAATTGTTGGCACCCGATTATACGAACATGGCCGACCCGCGCCCCATTTTTGACTGGGAGCAGGTCATTCGCAAGCGCGGCATTGTTTATGTCGGATTGGATGCGTTGTCCGATGGCGTGGTGGCCTCAGCTGTCGGTAACAGCATGTTCGCTGATCTGGTATCCGTGGCCGGCCATATCTATAAACACGGTATGCACGGTGGACTGCCAACCCGAGCCGACGGCAAGCTGCCGATAAACCTGCACTGTGACGAGTTCAATGAACTGATGGGTGACGAGTTTATTCCGCTCATCAATAAGGGCGGCGGTGCCGGTATTCAGGTGACGGCCTATACGCAAACTGAATCAGACATAGAAGCCCGTATCGGCAATGCAGCCAAAGCGGCCCAGGTCACCGGTAACTTCAATACGCTGATTATGTTGCGTGTGCGTGAGCAACGTACGGCTCAGTTACTGACATCACAATTGCCGGAGGTGGAGGTTTATACCAAGACCCTGGTATCTGGTCATGCAGACACCGCCGATGTTGAGAAAGGGCAGGATTTTACTTCCAGCACCCAGGATCGTGTCAGCACAGTGAAGACACCGTTACTGGCGCCAGCTGATGTGATTAATCTGCCCAAAGGCCAGGCGTTTGCCCTGCTGGAAGGCGGGCAGTTATGGAAAATCCGCATGCCGTTACCCAGCGGTGACGGTGATGATGCACTGATGCCCGCTAATCTGCAAAAAATTGCCGAGGAGATGAGGCGTAACTACCGGACCAGTGAGTCCTGGTGGTCGGCGAGCCAGATCATGCCGGATACGGTAGGGAGAACGCATGTCGCAAACGGATAATACTCAGCCGCAGCATCCTGTGCCGCCGCGAAAGCACGGATTGATTTACAACGTGCTGTGGGGCTGGCCCTGGACATTGATCGGGATGTTCATGGCTTCGCTCTTTGTGAGTCTGGTGATCGAATATGTCGGAATGGTGTTCTTCTGGCCGGAACTGGGGGCGTCGCACAGTGAAGCGGTGATGCATACGGAAATCGGGTATTTGTCATCGGAGTTTACCCGCAGCCTGCTGTTGTCGGAACCGTCGATCACCCTGGTTCGCTGGATCAGCGCGACCTATCAGTGGGCATTTGTCGACAGCGGCTTCCTTGCATGGATCCATCGTGCCTATGAGACGCAAGCGCACAGCCAGAATGCGATAGCCAGAGAATTGAACAACTGGAGTGCTCAACTGGCCGATTCATTGCAGGGGTTCCTGCTGGCGAGCATGTATGTCACGGTGATCGCCCTGATTCGGGTCACGATTCTGGTGCTGTCTATCCCGCTCTTTGTGTTGGTGGTGCTGGTCGCGTTGACCGAAGGGATGGGGCGGCGTGATATTCGGCGTTACGGCGCTGGGTATGAGTCGAGCTTTGTCTATCACCATGCGAAACGGATGGTGAAACCCGCTGTTTATATCCCCTGCATGCTGTATCTGTCCTGGCCAACGGCCGTGTATCCCAATCTGCTGTTATTGCCGGCTGCTATTCTGCTGGGTATCGCGGTAACTGTAACCACCGCATCTTTCAAAAAATACCTCTGATCTCAGGCTGTTATTCGGGCTGGACGGTGGCGTGCAAAACTTGTTTTTGTGCGCCTCCGTCAGCAGACAAGCCGCGATCAGCGGCGCGTCAGTGATAATTTCACAACATAGATTGTATTACGCCATATAGAACGCCAATTATCCCGACCCCACCCGATATGTAGCTGAACCGTCTTAATCTGTTTTCACGCCGTTGCCGGGTTATGAAGAGATCTTTCAAACTGGCTGCTAATTGGTTGATCTGATGTTCGCTTTCTGGCGTTTGTTTTCGGATTACTTCAAGGTTAGCTCTTATGTCCTTGGGTAGCTCAATCAGTCCTTCTTGTTCCTCGTACCAATTGATAATGTCTCTTAGGGTATTCGTATGATTATCACCCCTAGTTTTTTTTAGCTCTTCTTCGAATAAATTTTTTAAAACCAGGTTGAGTGAGCTATAGCTTATATATTTTTTATTCAAGAATATGTGTAAGTCTTCATTTTTTAATTTATTGTTTTGTATGGCTATTCTTATGATTCTACGATAGCGAAGAGTTGTTATATACCAACCGATGAAGATGATAATCCCCGATGCCACCACAGCGAAGGCTATCGGCATAACGCTATATAAAAGAACTACTGCAATATCATTGATTTCTTTCAGTGTCATTTCCTTGCTTCTCCTTTTGCTAAACAGTGAGAAGTATACTTCTGCTGATTCATATCAGTTGGTGCTTTTCCCGAAAATTATCAAAAAACCATAAAGATTTAACCGCTGACCTTCTCCGCCTTATACCGCACCCTGACAGCACCCTAAATCACTAAGGAGTGCTCGTATGCCTATCCCCGTTATAACCCGACGTATTAACGCCGGCTGTTTGCTGGGTCTGACACTTCTGGCCGCTTTGCCATCGCAGGCATCTGAAAAGGATGAGTTGGCTTCTGCCCAACGCATGTTGATTCAGGTGCAGTCGGCGCTGGAACGTGCCCGTGTCGCCGCTGTTCAGGCGGATCCGTCAGAACAAGGCCGTTTTTACTTTGACTATCAACGCGCCACGTCCGACCTCAAAACCATCAACTCCGGTATCGATCGTTATCTGGAACCGTCCCGGGCGCAACCGCGTGATGTTGGCGCTGTCGCCGGCAATTACCGACGGGAGCGCCCCTGATGGCCATGAGTAGCGCGCAGGAGCAGGCATTCAACACCGCCAGCGGCGGGGTTGATAGCAGCATCCTTTCACTGATCTGCCTTGGCGGACTACTGGCAACGCTATTCGTTTGGTCCGCCTGGGCATTGGTTGATATCTGGCAAGGGTGGAGCAACGAGAAAGTGCGTAACAATGCGCTTATCCATTTCACCGTCAGGCTCGTGATTTTGTTGCTCGTATCAACCTGGATGTTCGCCAGCTGAAGTATTTTTCTCACCAAAAGGAATCGATTATGAACGCTGTACGTTTTTTTCGTCATATTGCTGCACGACTGGCCGTGGCCACGTCACTGGCTTATACCGCTACCCAACCTGCGCAGGCTGCGTTACCTACCGTAGAAGCTCCCTCGTCAGGTAGTGGCAGCGGCCTGATGGCAACCATCAAAGGCTACTTCCAGGATGGGATTGTCGTCATTGGTCTGGTCGCGGCCGCGGTGGCCTTTCTGATTGTCGCCAATTCGGCTATTCAAACCTTTGCAGAAGTGCGTAACGGTAAGGCTGACTGGGCCAAATTTGGCGCCATTGTGCTGGTCGGTGTCGTGTTGTTGGTCATTGTTATCTGGCTGGTTGGCAAATCTGCCGAAATTCTGTTCTGAGGTCGCAGGCCATGCAGACTATCCGTTTTTTACCCGATCGCCTCAATGCCGAACCGGTGGTTTTCCGGGGCTTTACCACTCCGGAGATGGGTCTGGCTGCGTTGGCTGGCGTGGGACTGGGTCTGCTTGTGTCGCTGCCGTTACTTCCGCTTGCCGGCTGGGTCGTTGTCCCCACCGGCATGCTGGTGACGCCTCTCCTCGTTATCTGGTTTGGCGGTAGCCGGCTGACGCGTCTCAAGCGCGGTAAACCGGAGAACTATATCTGGCAGCGTCTCGAGGAGCGCAAACGTCGCATAGGGTGGGGGGATCCCACCCTGATTATCGACAAACAAGGCTGGTCGTTACGACGCAGTCGAGCTGTTAAGAGGTTAAAATGAGCCGTTTCCGACATGCGGTGAAAAACCGCGACCAGCATATTCTCACGTTACGCATTGCCTGCGGTGTGCTGGTCTTTTTCCTTCTGGTGAGCTGTGTCGGCTGGATACGGGCACCTGAAAATCTCACCATCCATAACCCTCCTGATTTGCGTAGCGGTTCTACCCGTGCCTGGTGGGAAATACCACCAAGCACCGTGTACAGCTTCGCCTTTTATATTTTCCAGCAACTCAATGCGTGGCCTAAAAACGGTGACGTGGATTACCCGGCCAAAATTAACACACTGTCCGCTTATCTGACGCCATCGTGCGAAGGGTTTCTGAGGGCGGAAGCAAAAAAACGCAGTGATAACGGTGAGTTAACCGGCAGAACTCGCGTGGTGTTTGAAATTCCGGAGCATGGCTATAACGGACGCTACAACCAGGCTCCGGTTACGGTCAAAGGCCGGGACAACTGGGTTGTGCGTCTTGATCTGGTGGCCGATGAGTCGTTTGCCGGGGAGCCGGTGAAGCGTGCACTGACACGTTATCCGCTGAAAGTCGTTCGCTGGGAAGGCGATCCGGAACGTAATGAGTTCGGTATGGCACTGGATTGTTACGACGGTATTCCTCAGCGCCTGACAGCGGCACCGCAAGAAGCTACGCCGGAGAAGAAAGGAGTGTTCCAATGATGAACGTACGAGTATTGGCGCTTGCCCTGGGGCTTCTACCACTGATGGTAACGTTTACCACACCGACCGCCAAGGCAGACGAGTTGATGAAATGGGAGCGTATTCCTTTGCAAATCCCGCTGGCCGTGGGTAAGGAGCGGGTATTGTTCGTCGATAAAAATGTGCGCGTTGGTTTCCCGCCGGCGCTGAACGATAAGTTACGAGTGCAAAGCAGCGGTGGCGCGGTATATCTGAAAGCCGACAGCGCCTTTCCGCAAACCCGGCTGCAGTTACAGGATGTGGAGAGTGGTGAATTCATTCTCCTTGATGTCACGGCCGCAGAAAATGGCCCCACTGAACCGGTGCGTCTTGTTTACAGCGGTGATGTGACGTCGGTCAGCAGTGATAAGGACAATGCCGTCACCACTGGCGAAGAAAATTCAACTCCCGGCACTGATAACGGTACCCAGACGAAACGCAAAGCGGTGAAATATAACGCCCCGCTTCCGATTGTGCTGACACGCTATGCGGCGCAAAGCCTATACGGCCCTGTGCGAACGGTTGAGGCGGTACCGGGTATTCATCCGGTTAACCCTCACCTGCCAAAACGTATCACCACGCTGTACCCGTCAGCGCCGGTAGCGGTCACGCCACTGGGAGGATGGGGGATCGGCCGTCGCAATGTCGTCGCGCTCAAGGTACAAAACACCGCCAGCCGCAAGATCGTCCTGGATCCACGCAATCTGCAGGGACAGTTTGTGACGGCGACATTCCAGCATCGCTTCCTCGGTCCGGTCGGCACGCCAGAGGACACGACTACGCTGTATCTGGTCACGGCCGGGCGTCCGGACGGCGCTTTTGTTGCAGAACCTAACGTTGTGCGTAAAGCGGTGAAGCAAGGAGGTGAGTATGGCGAGCGTTAAATCCAATATGCTGCCTAAGGTGATTGTGGGTGGGGTGTTGGCGGCTGCGATTGTTGTCGGGCTGAAAAGCTGCGGTGGTAACAAATCACCTGAAAAAAACCCGCACGATCAAAGCGTACTAGCCAATATGTCTCCAGACGAACTGCGTGCGTTAGGTGTTGAGGGGGATACCCCGGAGGATACGCTTCGCACTCTGGTTGGCACGTTGCGTACCACGCGTACTCAGCAAGCGGAACTGCAAAAAAATATCGCTAATGTACTGAAAGAAAATGAGGAATTGCGCAAGCGTAATCAGAACGTTTCGGGTCAGGTGAGCGAGGCGGTTGCCGGGTTCCAGAAACAGGCTCAGCAGCGTCAGCAGCAGCTCCAGCAGGAGCAGCAGACGCTGATGGGTAAAATTCAGAGTCTGACCGATCAGTTGGCCAACAATAAGGATAAGAAGAAAAACGACTCAGATATCCCGTTAGGGCTGGGGTTGGATGGCATGGGAGCCAGTGACGGAAGCGCTGCCTCCGGCCAGGACGGCCTGCTGTGGGTGAACCCAAAAGATCAGAAAGAACCCGATCCACGCAATACCAATAGTGCGAAAGAAGGGCCTCAGTTCCCGACGTCTTTCCTGGCTGACAATGCGTTAACCCGGCAAAAAGCCGCGTATGAGCAGCAAGTAAAAGGCCACCCCCATGAAAAAGGGGAGGAGGAGAACGCTGAGCCGGTATATACCCTGCCGGAGAATGCCACATTGGTGGGTAGCCGCGCGATGACCGCACTGTTGGGGCGGGTGCCAATTAACGGGACGGTCACTGATCCCTACCCCTTTAAGTTGCTCATCGGTAAAGACAACCTGACGGCTAACGGCATTGAATTGCCGGACGTCGAAGGTGCCGTCGTATCAGGCACCGCCAGCGGGGACTGGACGCTCTCATGCGTGCGTGGCCAGGTCAACAGCATTACGTTTGTCTTTGCCGATGGCACGATTCGTACGCTGCCGAAAACCAACGCCAATACCGGCAGCGGTAACAGCAATGGCGGCGGCAACGGCAAGGATGTGAGCACCAATGCCGGCATTGGCTGGATTTCTGATGACAATGGTATCCCGTGTATTAGTGGTGAGCGTAAGTCTAATGCCTCGACCTACCTGCCTACCATTGCGGCGCTTTCTGGCGCCAGTGCTGCCGGTGATGCATTCAGTCAGGGGCAATACACCACCCAAAATAATGTCAACGGCATCACCTCGACCATGACAGGCAGTGCCGGCCAGGCTGTTTTGGGCAAGGCACTGTCCGGCAGTATGAAGGAAACGGCCGACTGGGTACGTGAGCGCTACGGGATGATGTTTGATGCCATTTATGTACCACCAGGCCAGAAGCTGGCTATCCATATCACCCGCCAGTTGGCAATCGACTATGAAGACCAGGGACGCAAGGTCCGCTATGACGACTTCAGTCTTCCAGGCTCCGGCAGTAGTGCGAGCGGGCTTGATTAACAATGGTCGGTGAAAATGTATGCATTGGTTTTGTAAAGAAAACATGAGCATTAGCCTTAGCCGTGCCTGGTGTTGGAGACTTGTCATGTTGTCCTGCAGCACATTTTGGCTGGGCGTGTTACTGCTGCTTTATTGGGTTATGAGAGAGTCATGAATATGCAGAAATTTCAAATCAGAAGCTTCCTCGCGACGATGATGGTCAGCGTGATGATGCTGGCAGGGTGTTCAACGTCAAAAGATGAAATGTTGCCTGCAGGCGACAGCACGATGCTTGAACTGTGGCAGGGAGAAGATGGCGGCGGCTCCTCGCGCAATGCGGTTGCTGCCCGGGATAGCCTACGTCGTCCGCTTACCGAGAGCGAACAACAGGCAACCCTGGCAGACGATCACAGCTACAGCCGTACTCAGGAAAGTGAAATCAGCCAGCAGTTCCCGCGGCTGCCGAATCCCGACTTGGTGATGTACGTGTTCCCGCACCTGGCTGACGGTAACACCCCTGTTCCGGGGTACAGTACGGTGTTCCCCTTCTACAGCCAGGTTCAATACGCGATGCCGGGTGAGCGGACGGAGGCCTACTGATGCGATTTCCTCTGTTTGATAAAAAGCGCCTGATACGAAAAAGTCCGGCACTTCCCGCTGGTGATACGACCGGCCCGCTCACTGCCGCTGAGGAAGGTGTTTCCCTGATCGTCGCTGGGCGAGAGGCGCTGACGCGCCCGGGAAAAATGACGATTGATGATGAAAAGCAGTTGTATCACGCCAATCCCTCCATCATTGATTACCTGCCCTGGGCAGAATTTTTGGATCGCGAGCAATGTATTTTACTGGATGACGGTGTTTCCGTGGGCGCGGTATTTGATGTCACGCCTGTGGCGACAGAAGGGCGTACTGACGACCGACTTGAGCAGATGCGCGACACGATCGAGGATGCGCTGCAGGATTCGTTCGATGAACATGACGAAAACCCTTGGGTGGTACAATTTTTCTGCCAGGATGAAAACAATGTTGAAGCCTATATCGACCACCTCAGAGCCTACGTTAAACCCCATGCGCAGGGCAGTAAATTGTCAGAATCCTGGCTGAAAGAAACCGAGCGTCATCTGCGAGGTATTGCCCGACCAGAGGGGTTGTTTAAGGATACCCTTATCACCGATCAGCCATGGCGTGGCCAGCAGCGTCGCACTCGCATGGTGGTCTATCGCTGGATAGGTAAAAACAACGCTGATCCGATGCCGCCAATAGCGATGCTCGATCAGGCCTGCGAACGCGTCACCGGCGCACTCGCAGGCGCAGGTATTCTCTGTGTGCGGCAGAATGGCTCACAGGTGCATGACTGGTTATTGCGCCACTTTAATCCTAATCCCGAATGGGTGAGCAAAGAAAAACTCTACCGTGAGGCGGCCTATTTTGACCGTCGAGAAACGCCGGATGGCGAGATGCCGGTGATTAACGATTTTGCCGAAACGTTGTGGTTTACCCCGCCCCGCTCCGATCCAGACAACGGCGTGTGGTGGTTTGATAACCAGGCACATTGCGCCATTCCGGTTGAGAAGCTGCGTCGCCCGCCAGAGCCGGGTACGATCACCGGGGAAATGAAACGCGGTGAGAAAAAAATCAATGCACTGATGGATTTGTTCCCGGAAGGGACAATGGTGTGCATGACCATTGTGGTGCAACCGCAGGATACGCTGGAGAACGATTTCAACAAGCTGTCCAAGAATGCTGTCGGCGAAAATACCGAGTCTGGTCGCGTGCGCCAGGATGTGGCGCAGGTGAAAGAATACCTGGGTAATCGCCACAAATTGTACCGAGCCGGCATCACGTTCCTGCTGCGCGCCGGTGACTTGAACGAACTTAATCACAAACGCGTGGAACTGACTAACGTGTTGCTCGGCGCCGGCATGCAGCCCATTCGTCCCGAATTTGACGTGGCGCCTCTCAATACCTATTTGCGGGCGCTGCCGATGTGTTTTACCCCGGAGACGGATAAAAAACACTGGTATACCCGCCTGACTTGGGTACAACACCTGGCCGGTCTGTTGCCGGTAACCGGGCGAGAAACCGGTACCGGTAACCCGGGGATGAGCTTTTTCAACCGTGGCGGCGATACGCTGACGGTCGACCCGTTGAACAAGCACGATCGCAGTCAGAATGCGCACATGCTGTATTTTGGTCCGACCGGCGCAGGGAAATCCGCGACGCTGTGCGCGGTACTGTCTCAGTTGATGGCCATACACCGTCCCCGGTTGTTTATTGCGGAAGCGGGCAACAGTTTTGGCCTGCTGGCAGATTATTATGAAAACCAGGGGCTCACAGTTAACAAAGTGAGCATCAAGCCAGGTAGTGGTGTGTCACTGCCGCCATTCACCTACGCACATAAGTTGGTTGAAGAAACCGCCCTGAATCTGGATGAAAACGATCTGCCGGATCTCGATGCTGATGATGAAGATGAGGACAAGCGTGATTACCTGGGCGAAATGGAAATTTCAGCGCGTATGATGATCACCGGTGGGGATGCGAAGGAAGAGGCTGAACTGAAACGCGCCGATCGCGCTATGATCCGTGAAGCCCTGCTGATGGCGGCTCATCAGACGTATGGAGAGGGGCGTCAAATGTTGCCGACCGACCTGCAGAAAGCGCTGTACGATATCTCCAAAGATGACGGCAACGATGTGCGTAATGCGCAACGGCGGGCAAAAGCCGCCGAAATGGCGGAATCGCTGGGGATGTTCACACAGTCGGGCAGCTTTGAAGCCGAATTGTTCAATCGTGAAGGCAGTCTGTGGCCGGAGGCGGATGTAACGCTGATCGACCTGGGCCACCTGGCGCGTGAAGGCTATGAAGCACAAATGGCGCTGACTATGGTGAGCCTGACCAACACCATCAACAACATTGCCGAACGTGATCAGTACTCGGAGCGGGATATCGTGTTTGCCGTGGATGAAGCGCACATCGTGACTGTGAACCCGCTGCTGGCGCCGTACATGACCAAAATCGTCAAGATGTGGCGCAAGCTCGGCGCCTGGCTGTGGCTGGCCACGCAGAACCTGAAAGACTTCCCGGACATCGCCGAGAAGATGTTGAACATGGCGGAGTGGTGGGTTTGTCTGACGATGCCTCCGGAGGAGGTTAATGACATTGCCCGATTCAAAGCCCTGACCGAAGAACAAAAAGCGGTGCTGCTGTCAGCCAGTAAGTTGTCCGGTTGCTATACCGAAGGGGTGATACTGTCAAAAAAAGTGGAGGCGCTGTTCCGTGCAGTACCGCCTAGCTTGTACCTGGCTCTGGGAATGACTGAAAAGGAAGAAAAAGCTGAGCGTCGCGCGCTGATGCAGAAATTTGGCTGCAGCGAGCTTGAAGCTGCCCGTAAGGTGGCGCAAAAGCTAGACCGTTTGCGTGGGTTGCTGACAGTCGAGGGGGATGAGGCTGCATGATGACACTGAAATACCCCGCCCTCGCGGTTCGTTCGCATAACCTGTATCGGGAGCCGTCTCTGTTTACCCTGCCGCCCCAGGGGGCGGCCAGTATCAGTGAAACCGATGCCCGGACGCTGGATGTATTTTGTCAGGCTATCCGCGATCGGCTGTCGGGGCCGGTCTCGTTGACCGCGCATCCCCATCGGATTGGAAGCCGCACCAGTGTGGCGCTGCATCTGGAAGGTCGCCTCGGGCGGTGCATTGATGTCCTGATAACGGTGACCGGCAATACTCTGTGGCCACAGCCTGAGGAATACAGCCATCCACGCTGGTACATCACCGTCCCGGATGCGGCCGACGTGGTGTACCTACTGCTCCATCTAAATGACCTGTGCGAAAGGTTTCAGGTTAGTTAGCGCGATTCCGCATTGAATCTATTAGTTTTTTCCAAAAAAAAATAGCACATTACTTTCACCGGTCATCTGGCCGGTTTTTTATTGGGTGCATCAACACATTATGGATCCTTTAGTGTTCGTGTGTATTATAAGGGCACACATTTCGACAACTGAACGCAAAAAGGTGTGTATGGACATCTGGACCCCGAACCGTTTCCCTGATTACTTCCTGACGATGGCAAATCTTGAGGCCAGAGCACTTCATAATGTCGCCAGCCAGGTGTCGTTGATTAACATTAAAGATGGCTTGGTACGTATGCGCTTTATGCAGGAGGTTCGTACGTTCATCAACAATCAGTTAAAAACCATTCGCTCAGGTGCGTCAGATACCCAGTGCCAGGAATGTATTCAGAGCCTTAAAATAGAAAGAGAATACCTGACGATTCAAGATCGGATGTTGCGTACGGGCGAAGCCGTTGTTCATGCGTCTATCGAGCTGGTAAAAGGTTACGAACGTGAGATTGGATATCTTATCAATGGCATTGGTATTGTGTTGGGTACAGCCCAGGTTGTGGCTGGTTATGGTCTGATGGCCGGCTCATTTGCAACCGGTAATATCATTGGTGTAGGCGCAGGTTTTATGCTGACGTTGCACGGTATTAATTCTATCGAAGAAAAGGTTTATGCGCTTATGGGCCACGAAAATCATACGGGTTTAATTAAGCAGGGTTATGTCGCCACAGCTGAATTTATGGGATTTGATCCCCGTATTGGTAGGGAAGCTTATACCGGTATGGACATTGCGTTATCTGCATACGGACTGCTTAAGCTCACGCTTAAACCCGATGCATGGCGCTTGTATCGCTATATAGACTCAGACTATACCAATTACTTTCGTACCATCAGCAAAGCTGCGCTGGCGCTAAAAGTTATTAGTAATGGTCCAAAAATCAAGTTGATATATGATATCCGTACGGGAGCAGTTCCCCAAGAGGATACTAAATAGCTGCGCGGAAAATCGCTCTAATGATTATTGTTGAGATATCGATAAGCTTTTGTTGCCAGTTTCATCGGCGTTATGAAATACACGGCCGCGAATACAATAATTGAAGCAATCCCCATACCTATACCATGCTCAGAGGGTGAAGTGATAACCGCAATTAAGAAAAGTACCAGCATAACAACAATCATGGACATGCCAGCAAAGAACCGCTTACGCAAATCGCGAAGCAGATCCAGATAGGTTTCATTCTCTTTTTCTGTAATTTCGCGTAACCGTGTGATTTCCTTATCCGAGAAACCGTTTCTGGCTAATTTTTTTTCGACAACTTCATTGTCCATTCGAGTCTCCAGTACCCATAAGCCTTGCAGGATTTATGATAGCAGTTGTCGGTGAAATTTTCACAATCCAATAAAGACTTCTTTGCTGCCTTATTGAGCTCCCCGTAGCACCCTGTATGGATTCTATCCATGCAGGAGTGCAGGCCATGAAAATCAGCACGTTACTAACATTGTTCCCACTGCTGATGCCGGCATCGGTGCTTGCCGGCACAGTGCTCTATACCGATTCCCTCCATCCCCCGACGAATAGTGATGCGTCAGTCTCCGTCATTTATCTTGACGGGCCAGACCAACTGCAGACACAGATTTTCGGTGAACTTTCTTCCAGTCCTGAACTTGCCGAGCAGCAAGCGAAGGCGGTACTTCAATCCCCGCAATGGCAAGCTCAGGAACAGCAACTAGCGACGGTTTACCGTGCCGTGGTTCGTGCCTGGGAACTGGGCGTTAAAAAAGTCCCAGCGGTGGTGTTTGATGATCAGGACGTGGTGTATGGCACGGCCGATATTGCACGCGCCAGGGCGCTGCGCATCCAGGCTCAGGGAGGGCAGTGATATGCAACTTACTCATCTCCATTTGATCCCCGGGCAATGGCCAAATCAACCACGTCTTAATCTCAAGTCTCTCAGTGTGGCTATCATGCTGTCCGCAGCCAGCGTGCCTGCCGTTAATGCTTCGCTTAACAGCGCCCAGATTATTGCCAGCGCTGTCTCTCAGTCCTGTATCAGTTGGCGCGTGTCCGGCATCTGCTACTGGCTGTTTTGTACACCATTCGGCTGTTCGGTGCGAACCTCCGTCAAAGTCACCCACTTTATTCCGGAAGCGGTTATCTCATCTTACAACGTCCCAGGCGGTAACCCATGGCAGGAAATGGCCTTTGTCAGTCAGGCCGCCGGCGGACTGGAGAACACGATCACCAGTGCGCTGAGTGGCCTGTCTGCCGGTGGCGGCAACAACGAACAGAAAACGCCAGGACAGCGTAAAACCAACCTGCATTTTAAATATGCCGATGCCATTGGCCATCCGGCGACGTCGTTGATTGGCGGCAGTATCCCTGGCTATTCGTGCAACAGTGCGGCGACGCCGTTCGTTCCCTATTTTCTCAGCACGCTGGATAGCCTGGTATGGCGTACCGGCATGCCGGAGTCACTGTATCCGGAAGCCTTGGTCCCCGGGCAACGCGAGGTCGGCAGTCAGGCTGCCGGCAACATGTGGGGAAACGTCTATCCCCGATCGGGGTTCGTCACGCAGGTTGATGATGACAGGGCCGGTGCTCTGGTGGCGCAGCGGGTGGCGGACATTATCACCCGTTCGGGACAACCCCATGTTTACCAGCCACTGGTTGGTCAACATTCTGCAGGCTATTGGCCACCGGATGCTGTCCAGGAAAACACCGGCACTCAAAACCACAAATGGCAGCGCCTTTCCCCGCAGCTTAGCCAGTCCTGTGCCGTATTCCCCGACGGTGACCACACCCCAGCGACGGATGCCAATGCCGCTTTTGCCCTATGGCAACCCTACAGTTGCTGCCGAAGGCGCGGCCAGACGTTCCTGTACAGCACAAATTTTTGATGAGGTAACGAATAATGCAAAAAAAAGAAAAAAATCAGGTCGTTGCGAGACAGCGAAGCGCCTTGTCCCTGTGGATGGCCGGGAGCTTACTCGTGGCTGGCGCCTCGGCCAGTACGGGCGTATTGGCTGATGATAATGACACGTTATTTGGGGTGTCATTACCCCAGATAAATGAAAGCAATATGGGCTATGGACTGAACTCCAGCGGAGCCGTATCGGATAAATTGTTCTACTCCCTGGGCGGCGGATCGGTGATTTCGCAGCCAGCGACGCGTAGCAATATGCAGCGCCTCGGCATGAATCTGGGCTGGAGCTCGGATCTGATGTGCGGGAATTTTGACCTGAAAACCACGATCGGCAACCAGCTCAACGGCGTTACCGCTGGCTTCAAAAATCTGATGAGTGAGGTTATCCAGGGAGCGACTGGTGCGGTAGCCAGCCTGCCGGCGATGGTCATCCAACGAGCCAACCCGGGCTTGTATGAAATGCTCACCAATGGGGTGCTGCAGGGTGGCATCGCTTTCGATAAGGCTCAGTTGAACTGCCAGAACCTCTCCAAGCGAATGATGGACATGGCCGATACCGGCAGTTGGAGCCAGGCGGCTGCGATGGAGGAAGCCAAGAGCCTGGTCAACAGCGGCGATGCGGATGCGGTGCGTTCAATGAACGCCACTGAAAAGGTTACGGGGGAATCCGGCCAAACCTGGATCGGTGGTCAGAAGCGCGGTGGAGCCGGGCAGCCGTCCATTAAACCGACGCATGACCTGGCCGCTGCAGGCTATAACATGATGAATGGGCAAGATGTAAGGAGTACCGCCAGCGTCACGGGCAGCAACTGTACCGGTGGCGCCTGTGCCAAATATGCCAACAGCGAAGAAGCTGCCGCTGCGGTCGTGAAGGTGCTGGGAGACGCGTCGCTGCGGACTTGCAAAGACGCCAACCAATGTACCAGTGGTGACAGTTCAGAGCAGCCGGGCAGCACCGTGGCCGGAACCGGCTTTGCGCCAATGCTGGAAGAAGCCACCAAAACCAATAATGAACTGTTGGCCAAACTGGTCAACGGGACAGAAAAGCCCAACGCGACCAACCTGACTGCATTAAAAACCGGGAGTCTGGCGGTAACTGCCGGCGTTATTAAGGCGCTGCAGCGAGATCCAGATAATGCGGCATTAGTGGGCCGTCTGGCCAGCGAACTGGCGATGGCAGACACTATCGAAACTGCATTCATTATGCGCCGCATGATCACCACCGGGATGTCGGAGCCGAACGCATCTGCATTGAAAACCGCTATGGATGAAGGTGGGCGTCGAATCGAGGCGCTGGACAGGGAAATTGCCGCCTTGAAAAACGAGATGGAAATGAAACGTGAGATCTCCCGTAACGCGGTGTTGACCATCATTGAGCGTGAGAACAACCGTGTCGAAACCAACCCTCAGCGCCAGTCAACCGACAGCCCGGATACCAAATTCAACCAGTTGTCCGTGCCAGAAAGCGACCAGTAATCAGGGGAAATACATTGATGACCGTAACAGAGAAAAAGGGGTTGTCACCCCGCCGCGATAAACTCAGGCATCGGGCAAAGCGTATTCTGCAACTGCTGGGCACACTTGTGGCCATGATGGCGATTGCATTGGTGGTAGCGCACTGGGGCGTCAATCACCCCAACGATAGCACCGCATTGCGCGAGTGGATGCAGAGGACCCGTTACAGCTGGCTGGCTTGGCGTCTGGCGCTTTACGCAGCCCTGGTCTGGGGATTTTGGAAGGTATGGCATGCGCCGGGCTGCAAGCCGGCGTACAAGGGGCCATTGAAACGTATGGCTCTGGCCTGCACGGTGTTTGCGCTGGTCTGTGAATACACCATTTTCGGTGGAGGGCTGCCGTTATGATGACCAACAGCTACCTGGAATACTTCCTGACGTTGCTCGGCTGGCTGGTTAATAACGGCCTGTGGGAGTTGCTGGTCAGCACTGGATTGTTCGTGCTGCCACTACTGTTTAGAGTTATCGGTATCTGGCTGAAAGTGCGGGAAGAAGGTGATGACGAAGGTAATAAAGGGATGCTTTCGCTGCCGCGCATCGAGAATCTGCTTTACGGTGCTTTCTTTGTAATGATCGCCTGCTGCCTGCCGCTGATCAACGTCAGCCTGGACACCATCAAATATGACAGTAGTCGGGCATCGACATGTGGCACCTGGACACCGAAAAAACCGGATGAAACCGGGTATGCCAATATTATATCGAGCATGAATGGTCAGACGGCAAAGGTACCCGTGTGGTGGGTATTGGTTCACAAGCTCTCCAAGGGGATCACTCAGGCGGCGGTGGCCAGCATTCCGTGCCGACCGGATTTGCGGCAGGTGCGTTTCGAGGTCCAGCATAGCCGGGTGAATAATCCGGCGCTGGCAAAAGAGCTGCAGGATTTTACAAATGACTGTTACGCGCTGGCGCTCTATACCTGGCAGAACCGTGACCAGGGGCAGACGACAGATAAAACCACGTTACGGGATATTGAATGGCTGGGCTCCAGCACGTTCCTGAATGGAGGCTATTACGCTACTCTGCAGTCAAAAACACCGCGGGCAAGTTTTCCCTGGAACGACTCTCGGGACAACGGCCGGCCAAACACCGGCCGTGGCGGATATCCGACGTGCAGCGAATGGTGGGCAACGGCCGATACTGGCCTTCAAGCCCGTGTATTGGCGCAGGTCGATTCGGGCGTTTTGTTGCGCATGTCCGCAGCCCTGAAGATGATGGGGCAAAGCGACGCGGACTATAAGGAAGCGGTGGTGCGTCGTCTGGTCAGTCCGGATAACCTGACGGTTTCCCAGGGCGGGCGTGCCTATGCCGGTTATGGCGGCAATGCGGACTTTACGCTAGACAACTCCGTCAACCGTATCGCATCGCTGGGCGGCACCGCCCTGGGCAGCCTGGCGGCGTTCCCCGCCTTTGATGCGATGCGTCAGGCACTGCCGATGGTGCAGGCGGTGTTATTGATGGCCATCTATGTGATGATCCCCTTAATCCTGGCGTTTGCGGCGTACGAGTACAAAACCGTGATTACCGTGACGTTTGTGGTGTTTGCGCTGAACTTTCTGACGTTCTGGTGGGAGCTGGCGCGGTGGCTGGACAGTTGGTTGCTGGAGGCGCTTTACAGCTCCGATACCCACAGCCGCTGGAACGTGGCCGGGTTCCAGAACAGCGCCGATGATCTGATCATGAATCTGGTGATGGGAACTATGTTTATCGTACTGCCGATGGTTTGGCTTGCTGCTTTCTCATGGGCCGGTGTGCGTATTGGGGAAATGGCGCGTATGGTTTCTGATGGAGTTTCTAAACCTCAGCAGACTGGCGGGCTTGTCGGCGATGCTGCAGCGTCAAAACTTTCCTCAGGTGGAAAATAGTCAAGAGCCTGTTGAACCATCAGATCCGTTAGACCCATTAGAGCCATAATTAAAATTATGGCTCTTTTCTTCCCAATTTGTGACTTTTACATTCGCAGTAGGCTTTATTGCTTCGATTACTGAAGGAAGCAGTAAGAACGCCCATATCAATATCGCTATTCCAACGAAAAGTAACCCGCCGGCTAAGCAAGTCACGATAGAAATGGCAAGCAGGAAAACAACGGGGATATGCCCAACCCATGATGGGATATGCTTCTTGTTTACCAGAGCTACACAGCGCCGATCCCAGTACAAAACTTTGTTCCAAAGCCTCGCAAGGCGGACTCCTCGCTGGTAAGCGTGCTGCTGTTTTGTCTGGTTCATAGCACCCTCCATGGGTCACTGATGCTAATCCATTATAGCTTAAATAACAATCAATTGCTATTAATCAAGTTCTACTGGCCCTGGAGCCCCCTCTGTCAGGATAGATGTCACCCCCATCAAAAACTCTAATGGGGCGGTGGGGAAACACCATGAAACGCATTTCGCCCGAACGAAAATCAGCGGCACTGGCTAAATTACTGCCACCTTACAACATGACCGTCACGGCAGTTGCTCAACTGGAAGGAATATCGGAAGCTACCCTCTATAACTGGCGTAATCAGGCAAAAGCAGAGGGGAAACCGGTGCCCGGCGCAGACAAAACCACAGAACAATGGCCAGCGGAAGCCCGTCTGGCCGTGATTATTGAAACCGCCACGTTCACTGAAACGGAACTCGCGCAATATTGCCGTAAAAAGGGTCTCTACCCTGAGCAGATAAGTCAGTGGAAACAGGGATTTTTACAGGTGACTGCGCCTGATGATAAGGCTTCCCTGAAGCAGAGTCAGAAACGGATTAAACAACTGGAAAAAGAGCTGGTCCGTAAGGAAAAATCTATGGTCACCCCCATTTTTGCAACACTGATTTTTGATTAATGATGGGCTTGCTTAAATCTATCCGGCGTCACTATGGGCAATGATGCCCGCGCCACGATGAGTTCCGCGCCTG
>NZ_BAABEM010000045.1:0-75210 GCF_039540155.1 Gibbsiella greigii | reverse complement strand
GCGCTCACCTGGCGGATTTCATCATGGTTCGGGTCACAGCAAGACCCCGAAAGAAACCGGATATATGGCTGCAATACCTGTTCACGTTTTCAGAAAAAAACATTGGCATTATCGGAGCGTCCATATACGGCCATTGAGGCGAGACAAGCAGGGAGGTTTGTCGTAGCCGACCCGCCCGGCGACGGGGACGCCGCGAGGGCACCCGCGCAGCGGGCAGGCCATGTTAAGCGCAGGCCGGGGTGTCAGGGCCGGGCCTTCGGCCCTGACAATTGCCGTGCATAATTGCCGCAAAGGAACTCGATACGATTAAGGCAATTCCACTTACACAGCGGGTTACAGAGTACGGTTTCGTCAACGTTCTTTGTTGAGGCCGGAGAGGGTTTCGGTCGCTATAATATCGTGGCTTTTTGCGGCACCGTAGCCCGCGCCCGAGTTAGGGGCCGTGGGCGCGTCCCCTAACGACCCGCGCCTGCGCCATATCAGGCGGTTTCGCCTATGCGCCGTTCCGCCGTTCGGCGCCTTCAATGGCTTCAACCCCCGTGCTCCACTCACCTAATACATCGTCTTTGAGATTAACCCATGTCGAAACCGGTGGTTAGGTTACCCGGTGGCTATAGATTGAACACACCTGCAACTTGAAGTATGACGAGTATAACCCGATAGACCGGCGTTACCGT
Source organism: Gibbsiella greigii (assembly GCF_039540155.1). NCBI lineage: Bacteria > Pseudomonadati > Pseudomonadota > Gammaproteobacteria > Enterobacterales > Yersiniaceae > Gibbsiella > Gibbsiella greigii. The sequence goes on along the minus strand of NZ_BAABEM010000045.1, from coordinate 74,533 downwards.
CACCGCTGCGGTGGGAAATAGCGTTCAATGTCGCTAAAGCCCATCGCGCCTTCCAGGGCGGAAAAGTCGCCCGCCTCGCCCATCGCTTCGGCAGCTCGGATAAACGCGCCCAGCGCCAGCCGGGATAACGATGAACCGGCGCTGATACGCTTCACGCCCGCCTGTTCCAATTGCGCCATGCTGAAGGTGGCGCCCGGGATGCCGGCAATGACGTTAACCGGTTTTGACAAGGCGCCGCACAGAGTGCGAATGGTGTCTAAATCCCGTAGGCCGGGCGCATAAAGCACATCCGCGCCGGCTTGTTCAAAAGCCTGCAGCCGCCCGATGGTATCGTCGAGATCCGGCTTGCCCCACAGGTAGTTCTCGCAGCGGGCCGTCAGCACAAAATCCTGTGCCAGTTTATCGCGCGCTTCCGCTGCGGCCTGGATGCGTTCAACCGCCAGTTGAAAATCATAAATCGGCCGTTCGCGACGGCCGCTGTAATCTTCGATCGAGCCGCCGGCAAGGCCAATCTCGCCTGCGGCGCGAATGGTTTCCGCCACGATCTCCGGGCTGTCGCCAAAGCCGTTTTCCAGATCGGCCGATACCGGCAACGGCGTCGCCTCAACCAGCGCACGGCAGTGCGCCAACGTGGTGACTCGATCTACGCTGCCCTCGCGCAATCCCTTGGAAAAAGACATACCGGCGCTGGTTGTCGCCAACGCCTTGAACCCCATTGCGGCCAGAATTCTGGCCGTCCCGATATCCCACGGGTTGGGAATGATGAATGCGCCGGGTGCCTCATGTAATTTTCTGAAATCGCTGCTGATATTCGCCATCACCGTTCCCCTGTCAGCCCGCTGGCGCGGGAGTGTTTTCCACCGAATGTATATCCCAAAGACGCCAAGTGGCAAGGCACACACAACCCCCTATTTACGCATGATTAATCGTAGAGCCAGCGGCCAGCCTTGGCGGATTCAATATACATAATGATTGTTAACGGTTTTTTATCCTCATTGGGTTGCTTACGCGAGAATAAAGGTTTGCTCTTCCATGGGTAATAGTTTCCCAGGAAAAAGCCTGCCGGTTGCACGTTAAAGCGTTCGAAAAACTTTTCGGTCATTTCCGCAATATCATCCGCCTCATGGAGTGCTTGCAGTGGAGCTGAATCCTCAATATCGATTTTTTTTAAATAGGGTTGTGGCTAAGGGCAATTCTCCCTTAACAAAATCTCTTACATCTGCATCAGTAATGTTTTTCACCAGATTTTATCCTCAGGGCGAGCAATCAGATTATAGCGATGTACCGTTTTATTGCTTATCTGGGCAACATCATTAGCGAGGATAACCCAACCCACGCCAAAGCCTACCCCTAACACGATCGGGCTTTGCAAACACGCCGATGACAAGACACGGCCGGATAAAAAACGCCGGCAAGGGATGAATAACGCCTGCCCAATCGGCAAAAATATCGTTACAGATCGTGTCACGTTTTCCTGCCCATCATCCGTATATCGGCATGGTAGCCGCCATAGGAAAAGAAAAAAAACAATTAATATCAAAACGATAAAATCACCCGCATTAACCACACTCGGCCATGCGTCGTTTCACGTTCTTACCCGTTATTTACCTGGTGGCGCCTTGATTGCCTGGCACGTTCATCTTATGGTCAAACAGAGACGAAAAAATTATAAGCGCGCAAGGCCACTGCGCTGCACCGGGTAACAACCACGGCACGGTGTATCAGCGGAGCAAGCGGCATCTGGAATTCAATCCACACTCAGCACAATCCGGTACTGCCGGATCCTTTATCTGTCCCAACATCACAGCGTTAATTCCAGGGCTTCGGCTTGAGCCCATCTTACACAGATGAGAACTATGGCTAATCAATCGATTTCACCGTCAGCGGATGACCCGCGTCATCAAGAAAACAACCCGCAACAAGATCAAGATAGCGAACAACCCGAACGCCGGCGCCCCGGTAAAAAGCCGCTGATTGTTTTAGCGATCGTGATGGTGGTGATGCTGATCGTCGCCCTGTGGTACTGGCTGGCTACACGCAATATTGAAACCACCGACGATGCCTATACAGATGCCGACGCGGTCACCATCGCGCCGAAAACATCGGGCTTTGTCACCCAACTGTTGGTGAAAGACAACCAACGGGTGAAACGCGGCCAGCTGCTGTTGGTTATCGATCCACGCGACAACACCGCTCAGCGCGATCAGGCCCAGGCCCAACTGGGGCTAGCCGTCGCACAGTTGCATCAGGCGCAGGCGGCGCTGGATCTCGCCAAAGTGCAATACCCGGCGCAGAAAGATCAGGCGCTGGCCCAACTGGCCAAGGCGCAGGCCAACCTGCTCAACGCGCAGGAAGACGACAAACGGCAACGGGGCGTAGATCCACGCGCCACCTCGCAACGCAATATCGATGCGGCCAGCGCCCAGTTGAGAAGCGCACGGGCCGAGCTGGCAAGCGCCAAAGCGCAGGTGGAAATCGCCTCGCAGATCGCGCTGCAAATCCGCCAGCAGGAAACCACCGTTGAGGCGCGCCAGCAGCAGGTTCAGCAGGCACAGGCCCAGCTCAACACCGCCAATCTGAACCTGGCCTACACCGAAGTGCGCGCCCCTTACGATGGCTTTATCACTCGGCGTAACGTGCAGCTCGGCAGCCTGGTGCAGGCAGGCAGCTCATTGTTCTCGCTGGTTTCCCCCGAGGTGTGGATCAGCGCCAACTTCAAAGAGACCCAGTTGGCGCGCATCCGCCCGGGCAACCCGGTGGACATCACCGTCGACGCCTGGCCGGATATCACACTGCACGGGCATGTCGACAGCGTTCAGATGGGTTCCGGCTCGCGCTTCTCCGCCTTCCCGGCGGAAAACGCCACCGGCAACTTTGTGAAAATCGTCCAGCGCGTGCCGGTGAAAATCGTCATCGATAAAGGGCTGGACGCCGACAAACCCTTGCCGCTGGGCCTGTCGGTTGAACCCAGGGTGACGGTGAAATGAGCCAAAGCCAGAGCTGGCAGCCGGCCAGCAACCCCTGGCTGGTGGCCATTACCGTCACGTTGGCGGTGTTTATGGAGATCCTGGACACCACCATCGTTAACGTGGCGCTGCCGCACGTCGCCGGCTCGCTGTCATCTAGCTATGATGAATCGACCTGGGTGCTGACCTCGTATCTGGTGGCCAACGGCATTGTGCTGCCGATTTCCGCATTCCTGAGCCGGGTATTCGGCCGCAAGCAATTTTTCCTGATCTGCATCGTGATGTTCACGCTCTGCTCGTTCCTGTGCGGCATCGCCACCGAGCTATGGCAGATTATTCTGTTTCGGATCATGCAGGGCTTTTTCGGCGGCGGGCTACAGCCGGTTCAGCAATCGGTGCTGCTGGATTATTTTAAGGTGGAGGATCGCGGCAAGGCGTTCGGCCTTTCCGCCATCGCGGTGATCGTCGCCCCGGTGATCGGGCCGACGCTCGGCGGTTGGATCACCGATAACTACAGCTGGCGCTGGGTGTTCTTCATCAATATTCCCGTCGGCATCTTCAGCGCGCTGGCGATCTATCAGCTGCTGGAAGATCCGCCGTGGGAGCGCAAGACAGCGAAGGGCAAGCTCAGCATCGATTACATCGGCATCGGCCTGATCACCTTGGGGCTAGGCTGCCTGCAGGTGATGCTCGATCGCGGCGAAGATGAAGACTGGTTCCAGTCAAACTTCATTATCACCTTCGCCATCCTGACGATCATCGGCCTGGTCGGCGCCGTCTACTGGCTGCTGTACGCCAAAAAGCCGGTGGTTGATCTCTACTGCCTGAAAGACCGCAACTTTGCGGCCTCCTGCGTGCTGATGGCCGGCATGGCGATGATCCTTTACGCCAGCGCGGTGGTGATCCCACAGCTGGCGCAGCAGGATCTGGGCTATACAGCCACCTGGTCCGGGCTGATCCTCTCGCCGGGCGGCGTGCTGATCGTGCTGTCGATCCCGCTGGTGCTGCGGCTGATGCCGGTGATACAAACCCGCTGGCTGATCGCCTTCGGCTTCTTCTGCCTGTCGGCCTCGTTCGTCTATTCCGCCACGCTGGCGCCGAACGTCGACTTCACCACGCTGGTATTGATGCGCAGCGCCCAAACCATCGGGCTGGGCTTCCTGTTTGTGCCGCTGACCACCATTGCGTTCGTCACCATACCGCAGCGGCTGAATGCCGATGCCTCCGCCCTGTTCACCATGTGCCGCAATGTGGCGGGCTCGATCGGCATTTCACTCTCCACGGCGATGATCACCGAACGCCAACAGGCCCACAGCGCCAATATGGTGCACAACATGTCACCCCTGAATGAGCCTTTTAACCTGACGGTGGAACACTGGGCGCAGGCGATCAGGGATTTCACCACCCAGACGGGCGATCCCATTTCTCTCGCCACCGGCCAGTTGTATAAAACCATGATCGAACAAGCGCGCATCCTCGCCTACATTGACGTTTTTACCGGCCTGAGCGTTATCGCCCTGCTACTTATTCCTTTTTGTTTACTGCTTGCGCCCATCAAGAGCAAAGGCAGTGCGGGAGCACACTGACATGATGGTTTACCCCTCATTTTCCGCCTCACGAACCGGCTTGCTGGCAACGGCTCTGCTGGCGCTTTGTGCCTGTTCGGTCGGGCCTGACTACCAGGCGCCCACGCCCAATACGCCGGGCGCGTTTAATACGCTGGCTTCCGGCGGCGCGTCAAAACCGCAGGCCACGGCGATCGACGCCAACTGGTGGAAATCCTTTCACGATCCGCAGCTCGACAGCCTGGTGGAGCGGGCGATCGCCGGCAATCTGACCTTGCAACAGGCCGTGCTGCGCATTGCCGGTTCGCGCCAGCAGTTGAACCAGGCGCGCGGCGCCTGGTATCCGGCGGTGGAAAGCAAAGCGTCGGCACAGCGCCAGCAGATGGGGCTGAAGGGGATCCTGGAATCCCATGGCGCATACAGCAAGGTGGATGAGGTCGATCCCAGCCTGAGCTCGGCGCTGGATAGCCTGGCCCAGCCGGTAGGGCTGTATCAGGGCAGTTTCGATGCCTCCTGGGAACTGGATCTCTGGGGCAAGGTGCGCCGCCAGGTGGAAATGGCCGGTGCCCAGCAGCAGCAAGCCATCGAAAACCACAACGACGCGCTGGTGTCACTGGAGGCAGAAGTCGCCAGAACCTATTTACAGCTGCGCGGGGCGCAGGCCACCAGCCAGACGCTCGCCAGCCAGATTGAGATCGCACAGCAGACGCTGGAACTGACGCAAAGCCAACAGCGCAATGGCCTAGCGCCGCAAATGAACGTGGAAAACGCCCGTGCCCAGCTTGGCTCGCTGCGCGCGCAGATGCCGCAATACCAGGCGCAGATCCATCAGGCGATGAACGGTCTGGCGGTGCTTATCGGCCAGCCACCGGGCGCTCTGGATGGCGAACTGGCGGCGAATAAGCCGCTGCCCGCCTTGCCGAAGGCGGTGCCGGTCGGCGTGCCGTCCACGCTGGCCAGGCGCCGGCCGGACGTGCGCGAAGCGGAGGCGCAGCTGCACGCCGCCACCGCCAACATCGGCGTTTCCATCGCGCAGCTGTTCCCGGATCTGTCGCTGACCGGCCAGTTCGGCGTACGCAATACCGACGCCAGCTATCTGGATAACTGGAGCAGCCATTTCTACAGCTACGGTCCTTCGATTTCGTTGCCGATATTTCAGGGCGGCCGGCTGGTGGCCGGCGTTAAACTGGCACGCGCCGAGCAGGCCAGCGCCGCGCTGGGCTACCGCCAGACGGTGCTGACCGCGCTGCAGGATGTGGAAAACGCGCTGGTGAGCTACCGCGCCGATCAGCAACAGGCGCAGGAGCTTGATCACACCGTCGACGCATTGCAAAACGCGTTTGAACTGGCCAGCGACGGCTACCGCCAGGGGCTGTCTTCGTTTATCGACGCGCTGGATACCCAGCGCCAGTTGGCGCAGGCCAGGCAGCAGGCCAGCCAGGCGCACATGCAAAGCAGCCTGGATCTGGTGGCGTTATATAAAGCGCTGGGCGGCGGCTGGGAACCTTATCAGCAGGCCAGGCTGCCCGACTACCCGGTATTCGGCCCGGCCGGCAGCTAAAAAAACGGGCGTTGCTCCCGCGGCCGGCCGCCGTGGGGGCAACACATCGGCCAGTGCGTCATCCGCCGGCAACCGCCTCTCCCCTTTGTTAACGCCCTGCGCAGGCACATCAAAAAAAATTGCACATAGGTGCAAAACGGTCACCGGGCCGTCATAAAGCGCCGATATAGTCCTTTCCTGTCTAAAAACAGAAAAGGGAATCCCCCGTGACGCCCGAAGCCGTTAACCCGGCACCGCCTTCATGGTGGTGCAAATTCCGGCACGCTTTCACCATCGCCCGCCACGAGCCGGCGAACCTGATTGGCATGCTGTTGATATTGCTGTTTGCCTGGATCATCCTGGCGCCGGTGCTGTCGATTCTGCTTGACGCCATCGTCGTGCAAAGCGGCGACAGCGAGCGCGTGCAGGCAGCCGAAGGCGCCTTTACCCAATATTACCTGCTGCGCACCCTGGCTTCGCGCATGTCCAGCCTGCTGCTGTGGACGCCGTTGCTCAATACGCTGGCGGTGGCGATCAGCAGCGTGTTGGGCGCGCTGGTGGTCGGCGTCAGCCTCGCCTGGCTGGTCAACCGCACCGATATGGCCGGGCGCAAATGGTTCGCCACTGCGCTGATTGTGCCGTTTATGCTGCCCTCCTGGACCTTCGCGCTGGCCTGGACCACGCTGTTTAAAAACCACACCGTCGGCGGCCAACCCGGCTGGCTGGAAACCCTCGGCTTCCACACGCCGAACTGGCTGGCCTATGGCTATTTCCCGATCGTGGCGATCATGGTGCTGCACTACGCGCCGCTGGTGATCCTGATCGTCGGCAACGCCCTGAAACGCATGGATAGCCAGTTGGAAGATTGCGCCCGGGTGCTTGGCGCCTCACGCCAGGTTATCGCCCTACGGATTATTGTGCCGCTGGTGCGCCCGGCGCTGCTGTCGGCCGCGCTGCTGATCTTCGCCGATTGCATCGGCGAGTTCGCCATTCCGTACATTCTCGGCTTGCCGGTGCACTTCGATACGCTATCCACCGGTTTGTACCGCGCGTTGGGTTCACGCCAGACCGGCGTTGCCGCGGTGATCGCCGCGGTGATTATGCTGATGGGCATGATCACACTGCTGCTGGATATGCGCATGCTGCGCGAAGCCAAACGCTTCGTTACCGTCAGCGGTAAGGGCGGGCTGGATCGCCGCCGCCATCTAGGCCGCTGGCGCCTGGCCGCCGGGGCGGCCGCACTGCTGTTTGTGCTGCTAGGCGTGGCCATACCGTTGCTCACGCTGTTCTTTTCCACCATCATGAAACTGCCGGGGCGATTCAGCGCCGACAACTTCACCTTCGATTTCTGGATTGGCCATCATCTGGATACGGTGGCCCTGCATAACGGCATTCTGATTACGCCGGATTTCTGGCACGCGGTATGGAACACCGTGGTGATTGTCGGCTCGGCATCGCTGGCCTCCGGCGTCCTCGGCCTGTTGGTCGGCTACGCGGTGATACGCAGCACGGTGCGCTGGGTGGGCGGGTTTTTACGCCAGATCACCTTCCTGCCCTACCTGGTGCCCGGCATTGCCTTCGCCGCCGCGTTCCTGTCGCTGTTTGCCGTGGCGCGCGGCCCGGTGCCCGCCCTGTACGGTACCCCGCTGATCCTGGTGATTGCGCTGATCGCCGAGAAAATGCCCTATGCCAGCCGTTCCGGCATCGCCGCAATGACCCAGTTGGGCAAAGAACCGGAGGAAGCAGCGCGCGTGGCCGGCGCCGGCTGGTTCACCCGCATCGGGCGGATTGTGATCCCCATCCAGGCCGCGCCGCTGACCACCGGCATTCTGCTGCCGTTTATTTCCGGTATTAAGGGCGTCAGCCTGTTCATCATCCTGGCGATCCCCGCCACCGACGTCCTGACCACCTATTCACTGCGCTTGATTGACTACAACTACCAGCAGGCGGCCAACGCCGTGGTGTTGATGATTGCGCTGATTTCATGGGCCGGCACGGTACTGATTCAAAAAATCTCCGGTACCGGGTTGGCTGAAGGTTTGGAGAACTGACATGCCCGCCATTACCCTGACCAACCTGAGCAAAACTTACCACGGCGCCAAACAGCCGGCGGTCAACGCCATCAACCTGACCGTTAAAGACGGCGAATTCATGTGCCTGCTTGGCCCCTCCGGCTGCGGAAAAACCACCATCCTGCGCATGATCGCCGGTATTGAACACGCCAGCGGCGGCGAGATCGCCATCGGCGATGCGGTGATGGATTCCGTGGCCCAGGGAACCTTCGTACCGCCGGAGCGGCGCCGCGTCGGGCTGGTGTTCCAGAGCTACGCCCTGTGGCCGCACATGACAGTGGAGCAGAACGTCGATTTTGGCCTGCGGCTGCAAAAAGTGCCGAAGCAGGAACGTATCGCCCGCAGCCGGGACGTGATGGAAAAGCTGCGCATCGCCGAGTATGCCGGCCGCTATCCGGCACAGCTTTCGGGCGGCCAGCAACAGCGCGTCGCACTGGCGCGCATGCTGGCGGTCAACCCCGGCGTCCTGCTGCTCGACGAACCGCTGTCCAACCTGGACGCCACCCTGCGCCTGGAAATGCGCGCGGAGTTGCGCCGCCTGCACGCCGCCTTCGGCACCACCATTGTGTTCGTCAGCCACGACCAGTGGGAAGCGATGACGCTGGCCACCACCATCGCCGTGATGAGCGCCGGGCATGTCCAGCAGGTGGGCACGCCGGATGAGATTTACGCCAGGCCTGCCAACCGTTTTGTCGCCGAGTTTATCGGCACGCCGAAGCTGAACATGATCCCGCTCAATCAGCCGGCCAGCGCATTGGCCGCCCACCTGCAGCAGCGCTTTGCCCTGCGGGAAACCGCGCATACCTGCGGCATTCGTCCAGAGGAGATCGCGCTGTGCGAGCAGCCGCACAGCGACAGCATTCCGATGACGATCGACAACATCATGCCCACCGGCGGCAGTTGGGTGATCGAGCTGGTGAAAGACGGCGATCGCCTGTTTCACTCAACGCAACTGCGCCCGCGCTGGCAGGCCAACCAACAGGTGCACTGCCAGTTGCCCGCTGCCGCCCTGCACTTCTTCAACCAGCAGGGGCAACGCCAGGAGCCGTATGGGCGCTAACCACCACGATAGCCGTTTCGCTTAACCGCAACCCAAGGAAATGTGATGAACCGCAAATTGATAATGCGTCTGGCGATACTCGCCGTCTGTGTCGCCGGCGCCGCCGGCGTCAACGCGGCCGAACCGCTGGATCTCTCCACCCTGATTGCCAACGCCAAAACAGAAGCGCCAATCACCGTTTATGCCTCCACCGGCAAGATCGTCGAGCAGGCGAAAAGCTTTAGTCAGCAATATGGCGTTAACGCGGTAGGCATTAAGGCCGACGCGCCGCAGATCATCGAGATCATCAGCCGTGAAGCGCAGGCGCACAACGTGAAAGCCGATGTGGCGATCATCGAAGACGCCCCAGCCGGCATGGCGCAGTTGTTAAACAAAGGCTATGTGCAAAGCTGGGTACCGGATGATATGAAGGCCGCCGTGCCGGTGCAGTATCAGGCGCCGTTGACGGTGGTGCTGGCGCCGAACGTGTTTGCCTACAACACCGCGCATCATGGCCGTTGCCCCATCACCAATATCTGGCAACTGACCGAGCCGCAGTGGCGCGGCAAAGTCGCCATGCAGGATCCCACCAGCAAACCGGCCTACACGGATTGGTTCAGCCAGATGGCCACCCACTATGATCAAGAGGTGCGCGCCGCCTATCAACAGGCGTACGGCAAACCGCTGGAAACCGACGAAAGCACGGCGACGGCGGCGTTCGTTAAAGCGCTGGCCGCCAACAGCCCGCTGCTGACGCATTCCGACAACGACGCGGCCGAAGCGATTGGCGCGCCGGATGGCAAAGGCGATTTTGTCGGGCTGGTTTCCACCGCGAAATTCCGCGATAACAAACAGGGGATGAAGCTGGGCCTGTGCAACGGAATGAAGCCGTTTATCGGCTGGAACTACCCCAGCCTGGGCGTGGTGGCGAGTGGTAGCCACAGCCCGAACGCCGCCAGGCTGTTTGTCCATTACCTGATGACCGCCGAAGGCATCGCGCCGCAGGGCGTGGACGGCAAAATGTCCACCAACCCGGCGGTAAAACTGCCGGCGAACGAGGCTTCGGGCATCGAAAAATACCGCGCGGAGTTGATGGCCTACCAGACCACCAGCGCCAAGACGGACTGGCAGAGCCGCCAGGACTGGCAAGATCTCTGGAACCTGAACTACCAAAAATAACCGCGCCGCCGCGCGCCCGATATTTTCAGATGGGGAGAGCCCTTTGACACAGATTAACCTGGCGCAGCGTGAAGCTGCGTTAAAACGCATTATCCTCGCCGCCGGCGAGACGGCGCTCGGCCATTTCCGTTCCCGCCGGCCGGGGGCGTTTTCACTGAAAGGCCACCAGGACTTCCTGACCGAAGCCGATACCCTGGTAGAACAGCAGATCCGCCAGGCCATTGCCGCGGCGTTTCCCGAAGACACCCTGCTGGGCGAGGAAACCGGCAGCACGGCCTGCGATGCCACCCGCCTGTGGGTGATCGATCCCATCGACGGCACCGCGAACTTCGCGCGCGGCATCGAGCACTTTTGCGTCGCCATCGCCTTCGTCGCCGAGGGCGTCACCGAGCTGGGCGCCATTTACAACCCCGCCAGCCAGGAGCTGTACCTGGCGCGGCGTGGCCACTACGCCGAGAAAAACGGCCGGCCACTGCAGTGCGCCGCCACCGATGACGTGCGCAACGCCACGTTTGAACTCGGCTGGTCAACCCGCGTGCCGCAGCGGCGTTATCTGGACGTGCTGGCCGCGCTGCTGGGCCAGGGCGCGAACGTGCGGCGCGGAGCATCGGGCGCGCTGGCGCTGGCCTGGGTGGCGGAAGGCCGCACCGACGGTTACGCCGAACTGCACATGAACGCCTGGGATTGCCTGGCCGGGCTACTGCTGGTGCGTGAAGCCGGTGGCCGCACCGGGCACATCCCCACCCACGCGGCAGACATCTTTAACGGGCTGCCGGTGTTAGCGGCCGCGCCGGCCGTGGTCAATGCGCTGGCGCGCGCGACCGGCATTCCGGTCGCCACGGCGGCGTGGCCCCCCGCGGAAGAACCGGCCGCCGCCACACATTACGATCGCCCAGCCATCAGCCTGATCGCATCCGATTTTCCCGGCTGGGGAATGGATATTTATATCGGCGGTTCCAGCGGCGTGACCGATCTGGCGCTGCTGGAACAGTACGGCATCAAGACGGTGATCAACTGCGCCGTTAACCTGGATATCGACTGGGTTTCCACGCCGGAAGCGAACATCGGCGCGCACTTGCTCAACCACGGCGCCGGGGCCATTCGCTATTACAAACTGGGGCTCATCGACGGCGAGGGCAACCCGCCGACCATGCTGCACGCGGGCTATCACCTGATGCGCTCCGCCCTGCTGCAGCAAATCCCCGCCAAGCCGTCTTACCGCAACCGCGAGCGAGGCAATGTATTGGTCAACTGCCGCGGCGGCCGCAGCCGGTCGGTGGCGCTGGTGGCCCTGTTTATGCACCTGGAGTGCCCGGCGCATTATCCAACGCTGGACGCCGCTATCGCCCATATCCGCGATAAACGCCGCCTGCACCCAGACGAATGGTACGAAACGCCGAAGCCGGAAATGGTGGCCCTGGCGCAGCGCGCCATTGAGATGGAACAGGCGTTAAACGCGGCGGGGTTGGGCATTGGGCAATAAACACCGCCAGGAGGCCACGGCATGAACGTGAAAAACATGGCCAGCGCCGCCGAAGTGGCGCGCCTGGCAGGGGTTTCCCGCTCGGCGGTGTCGCGCACCTTTACCCCCGGCAGCAGCGTTTCAGCAGAAACCCGGCGCAAAGTGTTGGCCGCCGCCGAAACGCTTAACTACCACGTCAACCATCTGGCGCGCGGCCTGTCCAAACCGGCCAGCCGCCCGGTTTGTCTCCTTGGCGGCAACCTGAGCGCGCCCTACCAGGCCAGCCTGCTGGATCAGATCACCCGGCGCCTGCATCAGGCGCAGCGCGCCGTGATGGTGATCAATACCGACGGCGGGGAAGAAAGCGCCGACGCCGCGCTGCGGCAAACCCTGAATTACCGCGCCGCCGCCACCATCGTGCTGTCGGGCAGGCCACAAACCTCGCTGGTGGAAACCTGCCTGCAAAGCGGCCAGCAGGTGATACTGATTAACCGCATGGGGCAATTCGCCGGCGCCGACAATATCGACATCGATTACACCTCGACCATGGCCGATGCTCACCATATGCTGCGCCAGGCCGGCTGCCAGCGCATCGCCCTGGTCTCGTCTTCCGCCCGTTCGCCCAGCATGGTGATACGGGAAAGCAAGTTTCTCGAAGCCGCCGGCGCCCAGTGCCAGGTAGCGCGCCCGGGGCCGGCCGACTATGCCAGCGGCGCTGCCGCCGCGCGGCAACTGCTGGCGGGGCAGAACCGGCCGGACGGTATTTTTTGTGTGACCGATTTGCTCGCCTGCGGCGTTATCGACGTGGCCCGTCATGAATGGGGGTTGCGTATTCCCGAGGATCTTTGCGTTATCGGTTTCGACGACATCGAACAGGCGAGCTGGGGCGGCTATCAGCTCACCACCTTCGCCCAGCCGCTGGCGGAGATGGCGAACGCCATCATGGAACTGTTGCAGCCTGCATCAGCGCCGCGCCTGCCGGGCAAGCGCCTGTTCCAGGCGCCGCCGGTATGGCGCAAAACGGTGCGGTTAGGCTGAACCGGCCTACGCGCTGCCGCGTACCCGAAGTGCCGGCGCCAGGCTCGTGAGTGCCGGGATGGCCTCTTCGCTCTCCCCCATCATGTGCAGCAGTTGGATCACCCGTTCGGCAATCTGCGCAACCGGCTGGGCGACCGTGGTCAATTGGTAGCCTTGCCAAGCGGCCTGCGGTACATCATCACAACCGATCACCTTCAGTTGGCCGGGAACAGAAGGCCCCCCCTGCTGGCGGCAGCAATCCATCAGCCCCATCGCCAAGGTATCGCAAGCGCAAAACACGCCTTCCATCGCGCGCAGCGAGGCCCGCGCATGCATGGCCAGCGCAAAGCCCGCCGCGTAGTCATATCGCCCTGCTTCCAGCCGCTGCGGCGGCGGCGCCCCTTGATCTTGGATCTGCTGGCAAAAACCCAGATAACGTTCGTTGGAGGCCTGCCCATCGCCGCGCCCGGCGACAAACCCCAGCCGCGTCAGCCCCTGCGAGAGCAGGTGTGCGGCTGCCAGCCGGCCGGCCTGCACGTTATCGGTCTGCACCGCCGGAATTAAACCGCGGGCATCGGTGCGCCCCAGCGTCACCAGCGGCAATGAAAGTTTCAGGCACTGGCCGAAACGTTCCGCCGGCAACGATCCGACAACCGCAACCACCGCGTCAACCTGGTAACCCGATAAGCGCAGGATGGCGTCATCAAGATCCTCATGCTGGTTAACGCTCAGCAACATCGGCTGCTTGCCGTGGCGTTGCAATGCCGCCGACAGCGCTTCAAACAGATACGACTGATAGGGGTTGGAAAAATCGCTAATCAGTATCGCCACCAGATTCGAGCGTTTGCGCTGCGCCGGCGTACTCAGCGTGCGGGCAAAAAAATTGGGTTGGTAACCCAGCGCTTTCGCCGCGGCCAGGATGCTGGCGCGTTTCTTTGGCTGGATGCTGGCGCCGTCGGTAAATGCGCGCGACACCGCCGAGCGCGACACGCCGACATAAGCGGCGACGTCGGCGGCGGTTACTTTTTTATTCATATTAACGATGAGCTTGCTCCTGTTTAACGTAAACGCGGCCGTTCCTTATGCGCGGGCGCTGCGGGCGCCGATGCTCGCGACGGTCAGCGTTTCCCCCTCTTGCGCCAACGCCAGCCCGGTGATGCCGGCGGTACGGGCGCGTAGCTCAGCGCGGCAGTGTGGGCTGATATGGTACAAGCGCCACTGGCTGCTCGGCTTGCGCGCCAACGGGGCGATAGCCTGCCATGAGCCGTGGCTGGGGTGATGATCCAGCACTTCACACTCTAAAAATACCCAGTCGCTTTGCGCCGCCAACCGCTCGCCCGCCGGCGACAATAATCCGTCGCCGGAGTAAAACAGCTGGTGCCCGCCGGCGGTGGTGACGTACAGGCTGCGGTTCGGCACCGCGTGGCGGGTCAGCGAGGTCTGCAACGCCCACGGGCCGAGCGCCGCTACGGTTTCGCTGTCTTGTTGCACGAGCGGAAATCCGCCGGTGGCCTGCGGCCAAAACGCGTAATCGATCAGCGGCGCGATCACGCGCCACTGCGCACGTTGGGCGATCAGCGCCAGCGGCCGCCGCCTGCCATTGGCCGCCATCCAGTTCAGCAGCGCCGTCAGGCCCAGGCAGTGATCCGGGTGGGCATGTGTAAGGTAAACGGCATCAATCCCATGCGGATCGCGCCCTTGGGCGAATAGCGCCGCCGGCACGGTTGGCCCACAGTCAATCAGCAACTGATAGCCGCCCTCCGTCACCAGCACGCTGGCGTTGGTATGTTCCCCGTCATAAGCATTGCCGCAACCTATCACCTCAAGTTGAAAATCACGCGGCATGCGTCACCTCTGCGGGCACAACGCGCCGTTGCGCGGCGTCGAAATAATGCAACAGGGAATCCGCCAGCCGCAGCGGCAAACGGTCACCGGTTTGATAGTCGGCCGTGCTCTCGACGATAAATGGCTGGCCTTGCAATTGGCCATAATACAAGCGCGCATGGCCCAGCGGCTCCACCACGCTAATCGTCATTTCACAGTCCGGGCGCGCGGCGTCAATCACCACATGGTTCGGCCGCACGCCAACGGTGGCGACGTTTTCCATCGCCGCGCCGTTAATCAGGGTATTAAACAGGCGGGCATCAAGAAAGTTCATCACCGGCGAGCCGATAAAGGCGGCGACGAACTGGTTGGCCGGCTGCTGGTAAAGCGCTTCGGGCGAGCCAATTTGCTCGATCCGCCCCTGATTGAGCACCACGATTTTATCGGCCAGCGTCATGGCCTCGACCTGATCATGCGTAACATAAATCATGGTGGCCTTCATTTGCTGATGCAGCTGTTTCAAATAGGTACGCATTTCGCTGCGCAGCTTGGCATCCAGGTTCGACAGCGGCTCATCAAACAAAAACAGCTGCGGGCGGCGGACGATCGCCCGGCCGATAGCGACCCGCTGCCGCTGGCCGCCCGACAGTTCGCCCGGCAGGCGGTTTAACAGCGGGGTCAGCTGTAAGTTTTCTGCCGTCTGCCGCACGCTCTGTGCGATCGCCGCTTTGGCCATGCCGGCCATTTTTAGCGGGAACCCCATGTTTTTCTCAACCGACATATGCGGATAAAGCGCATAGGACTGAAACACCATCGCGACTTCGCGCTCTGACGGATGCACGCCGTTCAGCGCCTTGCCGTTCAACAGGATCTCGCCCTGGGTGACGCTCTCCAGGCCGGCGATCATCCGCAACAGCGTGGATTTACCGCAGCCGGAAGGGCCAACGAACACCACGAACTCCCCTTCTTCCACGGTCAGGTCCACACGGGGAATAACGCGTTGCTGGCCATAGGCTTTTTGAATGTTTTTAAGTTCAAGCTTTTTCATGGTGGTGTCCTATTTCAGCCCCATCGAAAAACCGCGCAGCAGGTAGCGCTGCATGTAGCTGGCCAGCGCCAGCATCGGCAGGGATGAGACAATGCCGGTCGCCATCAACTGGCCCCAGACGGTGCCGTCTTCGGTAACAAAATTGGAAATAAACAGCGGCAAGGTGAGCTTATCCGGGCTATGCAGAAACAGCAGTGAGAAAAGAAACTCATTCCAGCCGAGGATCATGGCGAAAATCGCAGTGGCAACCAGGCCCGGCGCGCACAGCGGCAGCACGATCAACGCCAGGCGTTTGCTCAGGCGCGCGCCATCCATCGCCGCGGCTTCTTCAATTTCAGCCGGGATATCACGCACGAAGCCCAGCAGCATCCAGATGCAAAACGGCAGGGTATAAACCTGATAGACCAGCACCAACCCGAGCCGGGTATCCAGCAGCCCCAGTTGGTTCATCAACGAATAGAGCGGGATTGCCACCACGATCGGCGGCATCATTTTGATTACCAGCACCGCCAGTAAAAACAGCATATCCAGGCGGGCCGGGAAGCGATAACGCACCAGCGCATAGGCCGCCAGCACGCCAGCCATCACCGATATGGCGGTGGAAGCCAGCGAGACAAACAGCGTATTGCCGACCAGCATCGGCAAATCCCCCTGCCAGATCGCCTTGAAGGATGCGAAGCTGATCTGCCGCGGCAGCAAATTGGCGCCGGCGTTGAGGATTTCGCCCGGCGGCTTGAAGGCCGTGCCGAACATCCAGACGATCGGCAGGATAAACAGCATGACGATCAGCCAAACCCACAGCGGGTGAAGATACGCTTTCATCGTGTGCTCCCCTTCATCACTTTGCGGGCATAAAACAGCGTCATCGCCAGCGAGATCGCCAGCATGACCAGCGCCGAGCTGCTCGCCATCCCCAGATCAAAAAAGCGGAAGCCATATTTATAGACAAACATCGACAGCGTTTCAGTGGCGTTGCCCGGCCCGCCGCCGGTCATCACGTACACCTTGTCAAACAGCTTGAAGGTATCGATCGCACGCAGCAAAAACGCCAATATCACCTGGTTTTTAATCTGCGGCAGGGTGATGTAGACAAAGGCGCGCCAGCCTTTGGCGCCATCAACCAGCGCGGCTTCGCTGATGTCTTTCGGGATGGATTGCAAGCCGGCCAGCACGATCAGAAACGCCATCGGCGTCCATTGCCAGGTATCCACCAGCGCAATGGCGTACAGCGCCAGATGGGGGTTAAACAACCATTCTTGCGCCGGCAGGCCCAGCGCGGTCAACACCGTGTTCAGCAAGCCGTAATCGTAATTGAACCAGGCGCGCCAAATTGCCGAGCACACCATGGTCGAGATCATCATCGGGTAGATAAACAACGGCAGGGCCAAGCGGCGCCCGGGAAAACGGCGGTGAAACAGCAGCGCAATGCCAAGGCCGAGCACCACCTGCGCCACCGAGGCCACCACGGTAAACACCAGGGTATTTTTAATCGCGGCGACAAAGAAAAAGTCATCGAACAGGGTGCGGAAGTTAGCCAACCCGACAAACTGATAGTGGTTGTTTGCGCGATCGACCTCGCCGAAAGCGTGATAAATCACGCTGACGATAGGGTACGCCGTTAATAATCCCAGAATCGCCAGGGCGGGCAACAGCAGAACCAAGCATTGTTTACGATTTTCAGAAAACATAAATCAATCCGAATTGGCGCTGGCGTTTACGCACCGCGCCGTTGAGCCAATTACATTTTGATGATGCGGCTAATACTGCGCTGGGCCTGCTGCAGCGCCTGTTCGGCGCTCATCTGGCCCATCATGGCCATTTGCAGGTAATCGCCCAGGATGCTTTCAACCTCGGCCCAGTTCTGAATGCGCGGGCGCGCCTTGCCGATTTTCAACGCTTCGGCCTGCTGCGGATACCAGCGGTATTTCGCCACCACGTCTTTGTCGGCATAGACGCTGGCGCGCGTTGGCGGCATGCCGTAGCTCAACGCCAGCGTTTTCTGCATATCGGCGCTGGTGGCGAAGGTGAGGAAAGCCGCCGCATCGGTTTTGTTTTTCGCATCCGCTGGGATCGCCAATTGCCAAAGCCCCAGCATCGGCGACGGTTTACCGATTTCCGCCGGCGGCGCCATGATTTCCATCTCGCCGACGACTTTCGACACTTCCGGGTTATCCAAATTCGGCACCCAGGCCGGCCACACTTCGATCGCCATGGCGGCGCGGCCTTTTTGCAACGCATCGCGCACTTCATCGGCGTTATAAACATCCACGCCGCGCGCCGCGTACTGTTTCATGGTCAGGAACGTTTCCAGCGCCTGCTTCGCCTGCGGCGAATCCAGCGTCGCTTTGCCATGTTGATCCACCACGTCGCCGCCATAGCCCCACAGAATCGGCAGGAACCCGGTGACGATCGGGTTGCCCTTCACGCCGCGGAACACCACGCCCTTCATCTCTGAATGCTGATTAATCACCTGCGCAGCGTTGAGAACATCACGCCAGGTTTTCGGCTGTGAGAGGTGGTATTTTTCAAACTCCGCGCGGTTCCAGGCGAACATGGCGACGTTGCCCACCATCGGCAATGCGTAGATCGCGCCGTTGGCATCGGGATAACGGCCAATATCAAACGGCGCCGTAATGAAATCGCTGTCTGCCACATCGTTGGCCAACGGCGCCAGCCAATGGTTGCTGAAAAACTCCGGCGCCCAGGCATCATCCATTTGAATGACATCGTAATTACCGGTTTTTTCACGCATAGACAGCGCGATGTTCTCGTAAAGGCCCTTATTCGGGCGCTTCACCAGGGTGATTTTGGTTTCCGGGTGGGCTTTTTGGTAGGCGTCCACGACGTACTGCAGCGCTTCGCCATAGCTGCTGTCGCGGCCGGCAATAACCAGTTCGCTCGCCAGAGCGCCAAACGTGGTGGCCAACAGCGTAGCGGCAAGGATGGTGCGTTGGAACATGGGTATCTCCTCAACATTGCTCATTAATGCGTCTTTTTGCACGCGCGTGCATTTCAATGAGCACCAGCCTAGAGAGGAAAAATGTCACCCAGATTACAACGCCGTAAAAGTTAATAGGTGGCGCCGCCCGCCTTCCCGATTACCGGCAACCGGCCCTACCCGCATGGCAGCGATGCCGACGTGCCAGCCACAGCAAGGAAAGCTGGGCCAACAACGCCAGCACAAACCCGGCCCAGGGGGTGTGGGCCAACTGCCCCTGCGCCACCAAGGTGCTGCCGCAGGCCTGGCCAAGGGTAATGCCCAGATTGAAGGCCGAGATATTCAGCGCCGAAGCAAAATCCACCGCCCGCGGCGCCCAGCGTTCGGCGGTATCCAACATCCCGGTCTGGAACCCCGGCGACATGCCGAAGGCGAATACGCCCCAGATAAACAACAGCGGCACCATCGCCGTCTTGCTGGTCATCAATAACGCCAACGCCGCGAAGACCACCAGCAGCCCGGCCAACAGCGCCACGGCGAAAAACGGCAAGCGCCAGCCAAAACTGTTGCCGATAAAACTCCCCAGCGGCACACCAACCACCATCGCCAGATTCAACCCGGCAAACATCACCGCAATCGCCCGGCTGGCCTGCCCTTCCGGCGCCAGGCGCGCGGCGATGGTGGCGCCGATCGCAAAGAAACTGCCGTGCGCCACCGCGGTGATGCTACGCCCGGCCAGCAGCAGCGGGTAGCTGGCAGACAACGCCGACAGCAGGTTGCCTGCCAGAAACAGCGCCACCAACCCCAGCAGCACCGTTTTACGCGGCAAACGCGCCAGCGCCAGCACCACCAGCGGCGTGCCGATCGCCAATGCGAAGGCGTATAGCCCCACCAGCCCACCCGCGCTGGCCAGCGGCACGCTGAATTCTGCGGCGATGGCCGGCAGTACGCCGACCACGATGAACTCCGCGACACCAATCGCAAACGCCCCAATGGCCAGCGCATAGATGCCGGGGTGGGTATGATCTTTACGACGCATGCGGCCCCTCCTGCGTGGCGAACGGATAATCGGTATAGCCTGCCGCCGCACCGCCGAAAAAGCGATCGGCATCCGGCAGGTTCAACGGCAGCCCCAGGCGCAGGCGCGCGGGCAAATCCGGGTTAGCGATAAACGGCCGTCCAAAGCCGATCAAATCGGCCCAGCCGTGTCGCAACGCCGCCTCGGCGCGCGCCAGCGTGTACTTACCGGCATAAATCAGCGTCCCGCCATAGATCAGCCGCAGCGCTTCTTTGAACGCTGCCGGCATCTCGGGGGCATCCTCCCAATCCGCCTCGGCGATGTGCAGGTAGGCGACATGACGTTCGCCAAGCAGACGGGCGGCGGCCAGATAAGTCGCCTGCGGCGTATCGTCCACCGCGCCCTGCAGGGTGGTTAATGGCGCAAGCCGGACACCGAGCCGCTCCGGGCCGGTGACGGCAGCGACCGCCTCAACCACTTCTCGCAGGAATCGCAGGCGGTTGCCCAGGCTGCCGCCGTATTCATCACGCCGGGCATTGGCCTGGGAGTCGATGAACTGGTTGATCAGGTAGCCGTTGGCGGCGTGCAGCTCTACGCCGTCGAAGCCGGCCGCCAGTGCATTACGCGCGGCATCGGCATAATCACGCACGATGCCGGCGATTTCCGTTGTTTTCAGCGCACGCGGCGCCGAATGCAGCACCTTTTCACCCATGCCGGCCAGCGGCCCTCTGCCGTCGGGATCGATAAATACGCTCACGCCCTCGGCCCGCAGCGGCGAAGATGACACCGGCGCCACCCCTTCGGGCTGCAATGACGTATGGGAAACACGGCCGACGTGCCAAAGCTGTGCGAAGATGCGCCCGCCGGCGGCATGCACCGCGGTGGTTACGCCGCGCCAGCCAGCAACCTGTTCGGGGCTGTGGATGCCGGGCGTCCAGGCATAGCCTTGCCCCTGCTGGCTGATTTGTGTGCCTTCACTGACGATCAATCCGGCCGAGGCGCGCTGCGCGTAATAGTCGGCCATCAGGGCCGTTGGTACGTTAGCAGCGCCGGCGCGCGAACGGGTCATCGGCGGCATCACGATACGGTTGGGCAACGTCAGATCGCCCATTCGATAAGGGGTAAAAAGCATAGGTTAGTGCTCCTGTGGGGTGGCCGGCAGTTTGAGATCCGGTAACAAAGCCTGTAGATCGACGGCCGCGGCCAGCGCGCGGTTGCCCTCATCACCCGGGTGTAGGCGATCGCCGGAATCGAAACGGGCCGCCAAGCGGGCGCAGTGCGCGTCATCGCGCAGGATGGCATCGGCGTCGATCACCGCATCGAACGCGCCGCTGTGGCGTATCCAGTCATTCACCTGCCGGCGCAGGGCGTCCTTGGCTGGCTGGTAGTAATCCTCCAACGGCGTGCCGGGCAATGCGCCCTCGAACGGCGTCAGCGTGGCGCCGATGACGCGCACGCCATGGCTGTGCGCCTGCACAATCAGTTGGCGGTAGCCCGCGGTTAACGCGGCCAGCGTGGGGGGCGCGCTTGCCGGCGCGAATGCCGTTCCCGGCCAGGCAATATCATTGATCCCCAGCATCACAATGGCACTTTGCACGCCCGGCTGCGCCAGCACATCACGCTCCCAGCGCGCCAGCGCATTGACGCCCATGCCGTCGGATAACAAACGCCCGCCGGAAATACCGGCGTTGAGCACGGCAACGCCATGCGGCGCCAGGCGGGCGGCCAGGAAATCGGGCCAGCGCGCGTTGTTATCCAGGCTGGCGGCGGCGCCGTCGGTGATCGAATCGCCAATAACCGCCACCGCGCGCGCCGCTGCGGGCGCCTCGACCTGCACCCCGGCCAGCAGCAGTCGCGTCGTCGTGGTTTCCCCGCCGGACAGCGCCGGCGCCATCACCCGTTCGCCCGGCACTATCCAGCCGGTCTGGCGGCCATCCCAGTGGAAGGTGCTGATGGGGGTAGCCGCCGGCAGGTACAGACTCACCGCCACCTGCCCCAAGGCGGGCACCGGTAGCGCGATCGGATCGCTAAGCAGCACGGAGCCGGGCGGGATCACCGCCGCCGCCTGGCCGCCGAAGGTAATGGTACGCAGGCTCTCAACGTGCACAGCCCCGTCGGGTGCCGGCTGGGCGGCTGTCGCCTGGCCCAAAAAAAGCGGCTGGCGGCCGTAGGCGTTGGACAAGACGATGCGTATCCGTGGCCCGCCCAAACTGACGCGCACCACCTGGCGCACGGTATGATCGTGCAGTTGCGCGGGCGCATTGCGCGGAAATAAAAAATCCGCAGCCCAAACGGGCTGGGGGCTGGCGCTCCAACTGGCCACCCAATGGGAAGCGGATGCCGCCGCGCCTCCTGCGCTGAATACACTGGCTAACAGCATGCCTGCCGATAGGGTTTTGGTGTTTTTCATCATGGTGATCTCAATGGCAATGTGTCGCTAAAGGGTGAACCTAACGGCGAAAGTGGACTAGACTGCCTTCAGGAAAAACATTTATGAACTGGATTCACAAGGAGACCGCGATGGCCCGGCTGGAAATCAACCGTTCCGGTGAACTGGACGTTTTTGTGCAGGTTATTGAACAGGGTGGGTTTTCTGCCGCTGCGCGCGCCTGTGGGATGACGCCCTCCGCCGTAAGCAAGCTGATCACTCGCCTGGAACGCCGGTTGGGCACCCGGCTGTTGAACCGCTCGACCCGCCAGCTCCAGCTCACGCCGGAAGGCTGCACCTTTTACGAGCGCGGCGTGCGCATCCTGGCCGATCTGACTGAAGCGGAACGTTGCGCCAGCGCCCAATCGACGCCGCGCGGGCGGCTGCGGGTGAATGCCAATGTGCCGTTCGGCCACCATTTTCTGTTGCCGCTGGCGCCGGAATTTCTCGCCCGCTACCCCGACGTGGCGTTAGATATCGTACTGACCGATGAGGTCATTGATATTCTGGAACAGCGCACCGACGTGGCCGTGCGCGCCGGCCCGCTCAAAGACTCCAGCCTGGTGGCACGCAAACTCGGCCAGACGCGCATGATGATCGTCGGCGCGCCGGATTATCTGGCGCGCAACGGCATGCCGACCACGCCGGATGAATTGGCGCATCACAACCTGCTGGGCGCCAACTATGTGCGCGCCCAACCCGGCTGGCCACTGCGTTATCAGGGGGAGGACATCACCGTGCCGATCGGCGGCAATGCGCAGGCCAGCGACGGCGAAGCGCTGCACCGCCTGGCGCTTTGCGGCCTGGGCCTGGCGCGTCTGGCGGCGTTTCAGGTGCGCGAAGACATCGCCGCCGGCCGGCTGCTACCGGTGCTTGAGGCGTGCAACCCCGGCGATATCGAAGAAATCCACGCGGTGTTCGTCGGCCAGGGGGGCTACCTTCCGCTGCGGGTGCGCGCTTTGCTGGATTTCCTCGTTGAGCGGGTCAAGATCGGCGTGGAGTAGCCCGGTTGGCAGGAGAGAAATGGGCGGCGCTGTTGGCATGGCGTAAACACGCCATGCCCGCCCTTCATGCCGGCAGCGCGGCCACAAAACGCGCGGTGATCTGCTGCGGGCGAGTAATGGCGCCCCCGACCACCACCGCATGGGCGCCCAACTGCAGGCAGCGCGCCATCATCGCCGGCGTGGTGATATTCCCTTCGGCGATCACCGGCCTGGCGACCGCCGCCAGCACCTGCTGAAGAAACGCGAAATCATCCATCGGCAGGCTGCGGCCCTGCGTTTCCGCGGTATAGCCATGCAGCGTCGTGCCGATGCAGTCAAACCCCAGCGCGTCGGCGGCGCGCGCTTCTTCCAGCGTGGCGATATCCGCCATCAGCAGCAGTTGCGGATAGCGGCGGCGGATTTCGCAGACCAGTTCCGGCAGCGAAACGCCGCCCGGGCGTGGGCGTGCCGTGGCGTCCAGCGCGATCATCGCCGGCCCCGCGGCCATTAACTCTTCCACTTCTTGCAGCGTGGCGGTGATGAAGACGGCGCTGTCGGGGTAATCGCGTTTTATGATGCCGATGACCGGCAGCGCCACCGCCGCCATAATCGCTTTGATATCGGCCACGCTATTGGCGCGGATCGCCGCGGCGCCGCCTTGCTGGGCCGCCAGCGCCATGCGGCTCATAATAAAATCACTGTGCAGGGGTTCATCGGCTAACGCCTGGCAAGAGACAACCAATTTCCTTTTGATGGTTTCCAACATCGTCCGGCTCATAGTGCCAATCTCTCCTCAATTTCATTTTTGATCACGGTAACCTGCGGGCCATAGATCACCTGAATACCCTTGCCATGGCTGACCACGGCCCGCGCGCCGGTCTTTTTCAGTAGCGCTTCGTCGACCAAAGCGCCGTCTTTCACCGTCACGCGCAGCCGGGTGGCGCAGCAGTCCAGTTCATCAATGTTGTGCTGGCCGCCCAACGCGGCGATCGCCAGTTCAGCGCGCGAACCGGCCGCCGCAGCCGGCACATCGGCGGCCAACGTTTCCTGCTCGCGCCCCGGCGTTTTCAAATCGAAGCGGGTGATCAGGAAACGGAACGAAAAATAGTAAAGGAAGAACCAAGGCACCCCGACCAACGGAACCCTGAGCCAATGCGTTTTGGCTTCGCCCTGCAGGACGCCGAACAGAATAAAATCAATAAAACCGCCCGAGAACGTCTGGCCGATGGTGATGTTGAGCATATGCGCCAGCATGAACGCCAGGCCGTCGAAGAAAGCGTGCAATACGTACAGTAGCGGCGCGACAAACAAGAAGGCGAATTCGATCGGCTCGGTGATGCCGGTCAGGAAAGAGGTAAGCGCCGCAGACAGCAGCAGGCCGCCAACGCGTTTTTTGTTCTCCGGCCTGGCGGTGTGATACATCGCCAGGCACGCGCCGACCAGGCCAAACATCATGGTGATGAAGCGGCCCGACATAAAGCGCGAGGTGCCGGAATAGAAATGGCGGGTGGCGGGATCGGCCAGTTGCGCGAAGAAGATCCGTTGCGTGCCTTCCACCAGTTGGCCGTTAATCATTTCGCTGCCGCCCAGGGCGGTGGTCCAGAACGGCAGGTAGAAAATGTGGTGCAGCCCCAATGGCCCCAGCATGCGCAGGATAAAGCCGTACAAGAAGGTGCCGATATAACCGGTTTGCTCCACCAGGCCGCCCAGCCCAAAGATGACTTTCTGGACATGCGGCCACACCACCACCATCACGCCGCCCAGGGCAATCCCCGCCAGCGAACAGACGATCGGCACAAAGCGTGAGCCGCCGAAAAAACCCAGAAACTGCGGCAGGTTGATCTTGTTATAGCGTTGATGCAGCCAGGCGCACACCAGGCCCACCACCACGCCGCCAAACACGCCGGTTT
The DNA here is from genome assembly GCF_039540155.1 of Gibbsiella greigii. Lineage (NCBI taxonomy): Bacteria > Pseudomonadati > Pseudomonadota > Gammaproteobacteria > Enterobacterales > Yersiniaceae > Gibbsiella > Gibbsiella greigii. Next base: position 49,544 of record NZ_BAABEM010000045.1, on the reverse strand, counting down.
CCAGCGTTTGGATCCCCAGCGTCATGCCCTGCCCCACCGCGCCGGGATTACTGACTGCCAGCTTGCCGCTCAGCGTCAGCAAGCTATTGATGGTGGCGTTCATCACCAGAAAGGCCAGCAGCGCGGCCAGGCCGGCGGTGCCCTTATCGCTGCGCGCCAGCCCCACCGCCACGCCGACCGCAAACAGCACCGCCAGGTTGGCAAAGACGACGGCGCCGGCGCTGCTCATCACCGAGAAAATGCCCTGTAGCCAGGGGATATCGAGGAAGGGATAAGCGGTGACGGTATTGGGGTTCGACAGCGCGCCGCCGATCCCGAGGAGTAACCCGGCCGCCGGTAACACCGCGATCGGCAACATAAACGACTTGCCGAAGCGTTGCGCTTTTTCAAACCAGGGACTGTTGCCACTGCTGCGAAATATCGACATGAAAATTTTCCTCACCGACGTAGCCATTAGTGATAATTTTTATCACAGCAATCAGAAAAGGAAACAATTATCATCATAGGATTTGATTATGATCGCAGGGCGAGGACGGGATGAACGAGAAAGAGAATGTGCTGCTGCACCTGAAACAGGATCTGCCAAGCCTTAGCCCGGCATTACAGAAGTTGGGCAGCTACGTTATTTCGCAGGCGGAGCGGGTGCTCTACCAGACCATCACCGAGCTGGCGCGGGAAAGCCAAACCAGTGAAGCCACCATCACCCGCCTGTGCCGCCTTCTGGGCTGCAAAGGGTACACCGAATTCAAGATGGCGCTGGCGTTCGACATTCAGCAAACGGCACCAGCCATCGCCAGCGGCCGGGATGATATCGACACCCTGATCGATGAATGCGCCCAATCCCTGCGCGACACCGGCAGGCTGACCAAACGTGAGGATCTGGATAGCGCCGCCGCGCTCGTCCATCAGGCGCGCCACATTCAGATCTTCGGCGTGGCGGCCAGCGCCACGGTCGGCGATTACCTGCACTATAAACTGATGCGCCTGGGCATCCCTGCGCAGGCGTTTACCGATAGCCATTCGGCGGCGATGAACTGCGTCAGCCTGGGCGCGGAAGACGTGACGTTCGCCATCTCCAGCTCCGGCTCTACCCGCGATGTGCTTTACGTGGTTGAGCAGGCCCGCAAACGGGGCAGCAAGATCATTGTGCTGAGCAACACCTCGCGCAGCCCGCTGGCCAACCTGGCCGACGTGCTGCTCGTGGCGGCCAAACCGGAAGGCCCGTTCACCGCCGGAGCATTGAATTCGAAGGTGGGCGTGATGCTGCTGGTGGAAATGCTGATCATGGCGCTGTTGAAGTGCGATCCGTGCTATGCGCAGCGCAGCCAGGAAACGGCGAGCGTGACGCTGCCGATGCTGCTGTAACGCGCCTGCGCCGCAAAAACGATGGGCAGCGCTGCGGCTGCCCTACCGCCTTACGCTTCCAGTTGGCTGATATCCGCCGGCGATAACTGCACCTGCGCCGCCGCCAGATTTTCTTGCAGATGGCCCAGCGATGAGGTACCGGGGATCAGCAGAATATTCGGCGAGCGCTGCAGCAACCAGGCCAGCGCTACCTGCATCGGCGTGGCGCCCAGCCTGCTGGCCACGTCGTCCAGCGCCGCAGATTGCAGGGGCGAAAAACCGCCCAGCGGGAAATACGGCACCAGCGGAATACCCTGCGCAGCCAGAGAATCAAGCAGGCTATCGTCCTGACGGTGGGCCAGGTTGTAGTGGTTCTGCACACAGGCCACCGGCGTGATTTTCTGCGCATCGGCAACCTGCCTGGCCGTAACGTGGCTCAGGCCGATATGGCGGATCAGGCCACGCGCCTTCAGCTCCGCCAACACGGTTAAGGGTTCTTCCAGCGGGCCTTCGGCGGGCTGATGCGGATCAAACATGCTGCGCAGGTTGACGACATCCAGCACGTCCAGCCCCAAATGGCGCAGGTTATCTTCCACCGCCTGGGTGAGCTCTTTCGGCGAAAAGGCCGGCAGCCAGTTGCCTTTATCATCCCGCCGCGCGCCCACCTTGGTGACGATGCACAGATCGTCCGCGTAGGGATGGAGCGCTTCTTTGATCAGCTTGTTGGTGACGTGGGGGCCGTAAAAATCGGACGTATCGATATGGTTAACGCCGGCGGCCACGGCTTCGCGCAGCACGCGAATGCACATTTGCGGATCCTTGGGCGGGCCGAACACCCCAGGCCCAGCCAGTTGCATTGCGCCATAGCCGATGCGTTTCACCTGCCGATCGCCCAGTTGATAACTGCCGGACGCATGAATGTTAGACATTGTGGCTCTCCTGTTCGGGGTTTGTTTCTTTGTACGGGCGTTGACCTGTACGACTATACGCCCAAACAGAGATAGGCGAGAAATAAAGCCAACGCAGCGACAGCCCCGTTGGCCGGGTTTACCGCGATTACAGGCCGAGCAGTTTTTCCAACATTACATTCGCCTGCAGCCAGAAGGTGTAGCCATTTTCAGGTTTGACGCTGGTGGCGGCGTACTGCCAGTTCGTGTTGTTCCAGACGCGGGAACCCGTCATGGTCAGATTGATCTCCGGCGTCAGCATGAACGATGCGTCGATGCTCAACTGGTATTCATTGCGCGGCACTCGCCAGCCGGCCCCGCCCAGGGAATCGTAGGTATCCTGCAAGTAGCGCTGTTCTCGCCCGGTCAGGCGGCCGTAGCGGAACGTCAGGCCATAGCTGTCATGGGGGCGGCTGCGCCAGGGGCCAGACCAGATCACCCCGGCATCAGCCAGCGTCGCGACGCCCGTGTAAGCATCCGACTGCAAGGTTTGCGTAATGCTGCCGTGCAGGCTCACGGCGCTGGGGGCATCATCCTGCGGGTTGGCGCCGCCGTCGCTTCGCCATACGGCTTTTTTAGCCGTCAAATAAACCCCTGAAACGCCTTTATGCGTGCGTACCGCGGCGATGCCGTCATAAACTTTCGAGGTGCCGTTCACCGTGTAATAGGCATCGTCAAAGGTCAGATCGTTATAGAACGCCAGCATTTCCCAGTTGAATGGATAGGCTTCCTGCTGCCAGTTCACGCGGCGTGCAATATTGGCGACCATCAAGGTACTGCCTGAACCATAATCATCGTCCCACCGTTCCCAACCGTTGGTGAACGGAAAAGCCTGATAGGTGCGCCAGGCGCCGAGGGTGGATTCCAGCAGCGGTGTGAAATGATAACTTGCGCGCATGCCCCAGCCGGCATAGGGCGCAGGCCCGAACACCGCGGTTTTATTCAATACCGTATTCACACAGGACGATTGCACATTGCAGTTAGTGAAACCGACAAACTGACCGGGGTTGCTCTTGCCAAGCTCAATCGACAGCCGGTCGTTAAACAGCTTCTGCTCATAACCAAAACGCAGTAAATGCGCGACCTTAGGGATGTAAGGCGGCGGATCGCCGGCCAGTATACCGCCCGCGCCGTCGCCCAGGCTGATGTTATTTTTGAAAGGCACCCACAGTTGCATGAAATGAACGCTGCCGCCGGGAATCAGCCCCATGTGATCCAGATCGAAATCCGCACCGGCGAAAAATAGAGTATAAGCCGACTGTTCACCGGTGCGGGTTCCCGCACTGGGGTTCCCCAGCCAAAGCTGCGATACCATGATATGGGGAGTGACGCCGTGCTCTTTCAGCCATGTTCCCGCATCGGACAACGGCCGGTCGGCACTTTCCACATCCGCAGCGGCGGCGCCATTCGTCAGCATCAGGGCGCACGCAATCGCGCCAGAGCACAGCATTCTCTGCCATATATTACGAGGTGTTATTTTCATATCGCTATCCCATCACGATGGGACGGAAATGCGCGGTCATCAACGACCAAAAACAGCAAAGTAAATCTTTAACTCTTATTTTTAAGCCTGGTTGGATAAATACCAACAGGCCGCGAATAAGATTATTAAAACTTTATTTCGGTCCAGAGAAATACAGTAATGACGTTCAAGCGGCAATAATTTATACGGCATACCCTGCAACTCGAATTGTTTTAGGTATACAGCCGGATATTATGCATTATCACTGCTTTATTTCCGTCTCTAATCAATATTAATACGGTTCGTTTTACCTATACCGTACATTGTTGTTTCCGCTATTACGGCGTATTTTTCTTTTCACCTTCTCGCCAAGATCAAACGCGCTCAACGATCATCGCCACGCCTTGCCCGCCGCCGACACACAGCGTCGCCAGCCCCAGCGTTTTGTCTTTGGCCGCCAGCGTGTGCAGCAGCGTGACCAGGATGCGGGCCCCTGAAGCACCGATCGGGTGCCCTAATGCGATAGCGCCGCCGTTAACATTGGTTTTTTCCATATCCAGCTTCAATTCACGGGCAACGGCGATGAATTGGGCGGCGAAGGCTTCATTCGCCTCGATCAGATCGAGATCCGGCACGGTCAGCCCCGCACGGCTTAGCGCCAGGCGGGTAGCGGGCAAAGGCCCCAACCCCATCAACGCAGGATCGACACCGCTGGTTGCGTAACCGCGAATACGGGCCAGCGGGCGAATGCCCAGGCTTTTCGCCCGCTCCTCACTCATCACCAGCAGCGCCGCCGCGCCGTCGTTGATACCCGAGGCGTTGCCTGCGGTAACCGTTCCCTCCGGCTCGAACGCCGGTTTCAGTTTTGTCAGGTTCGCCAACGTCGTATCGCTCTTGGGGTGTTCATCCACCATAAACTGGCTGTTCCCCTGCTTGGTACGCACGGTCACCGGGACAATCTCCGCCTGGAAGGCGCCACGTTCAATCGCCGCCGCCGCCCGCTGCTGCGATAACAGCGCAAACGCATCCTGCTCCTGGCGGCTGACGCCGCAGCGCCGCGCCACGTTTTCCGCCGTGATGCCCATGTGGTAGTGATTGATCGCGCAGGACAGCCCATCGTTGACCACGCTATCACTCACGGGATAATCGCCCATGCGATACCCCCAACGCGCTTTATTAAGCAGATAAGGCGCCGCCGACATATTCTCCATACCGCCCGCCAACACCACCCCGGCAGCGCCGGCGGCGATACTTTGCGCAGCGGCGATCACGCTTTGCAGCCCGGAACCGCACACCATATTGAGGCTGGTTGCCGGCTTGTCTTCCGGCAGGCCGGCCTGCAACATCGCCTGGCGCGCCGGGTTTTGGCCCAACCCTGCCTGCAGCACATTACCGAAAAGCACTTCATCAACGGCTGAGGGAGCGATAGCCGCCCGCTCGATCGCCGTTTTCATCACCAGCGCCCCCAGTTGCGGAGCGCTGACCGTAGTCAGGCTGCCGCCGAATTTACCGATAGCGGTGCGCACGGCACTCACAATCACCAACGATTTCATATTTACCTCGAGTCATCTGCGGTCATGCCGGTACTGACCGGCGTCACATCAATCAACCAAAATAACAACAGCGTTATCGCGCCCACCCCTGCCAGCAGCAGATAAGCGCCGGCATAGCCCCCCAGATAAGTCAGGCCGAAGGCCAACAGGCTAAACGCGGAACAGCGCACCACCGACTGGATCGGGTGGATAATGCCGAGGGCCCGCACATAGATGCGGCGGGGAAACTTGGCGGCGATCAGCGCGGTGCTCAGGTTGGTCGCCCCCGGCATCGCCAGACCGATCATCACCAAAGAGATCCACAGCGTGACGGCGTGGTGGGCAAGCATGTTGATCACTATCGCCAGCATCCACCATAGGGTGTAGAACAGCAGCGAACGCCGGACGCCAAAGCGCTGGTTGCACCAGCCCCAGCCATAGGCCGCGGGTAAACCACACAGCGCCGATAGGGTCATATAAAAGATGGCCGTGCTCTGGGCATAGCCCATGCCCACCAGCCGGGGCACGATCTGGCTGGTCACCCCGACCAGCATGATGTAGAGGCCGCCGGTCGCGATCCCCATAAACCACACGTCCCGCATGCGCAGCAGTTGCCCAATGCTCAAGGGGAACCTGTCGCCGTCATGCTGGCGGTGCCGTTCGGTTTGTTCCTCGTCGGAAAGCCGGCCGTTATCAGGCGCAAGCCCTATATCCTCAGGCCGGTTGGCGATAAAACGTTGCGCCAGGACGGCCACGATGAACATCATCGCCGAAATGCCCCAGAAACCGTCACGGACGCCCAGCCAGAGAAAAAGGCCGGCCAACGTCGGCACAAAGAACGCGCTGGATAGCGTCTGCCCGATGGTGCACCACCCCAGCGCCAGCCCCTGCTTACGCACGAACCAATTGGCCATGATCGCCGTACCGCCGACATAGGCGAAGCCGGTACCAAAGAAGCAAACACCGGCGAATAGCAGCGTGAAACCGATAAAAGATCCGCAATATCCCAGCAGGCCATAACAGAGGCCACAGGCTATCAGGCAGAAGATGACGTTGAATTTGGCCCCTTTCTTTTCACTCAACCACGCGCATAGCGGGCCGGCGAGGATCGAGGACCAGGATGCCGGCGTCGCCAGCGCAAGCAGCACACTGTAGTCCAGGCCAAAGTTGCGCGCCAAAGCGGGCAACATGACGTTCAGACCGTGAGTCACCGCACCGGCGGCAATCCAAAACAACACGCCCTGGAACACAATGACGCGCCAGCCGTGCGCACCAAAGTGATTCCCACGGTGCGCAACGTTGGGGCCATTTTCGGCGGTCTGCGCCCTATTATTTTCCTGCGCAATCATAGCGTTGTTGTCCTTAAACCGATGCGATAGCGCGCCATTCGCACACCGTGTCAGGCCGACATCACCTTCGGCGATACGGGAACGATCAGGCGGGGCTCCACCTGGCTCTGGATGTCGTCCGGCGTCAGCCCTTCCAGCAGTTCAACCAACACCAGCCCATCGGGCGTGACGTCGATAACGCACTGTTCGGTAACGATATGATCCACGCAGCGGCGCCCGGTCAGCGGATAGCTACAGGCGTTGACCACCTTCGGCTTACCGTCTTTGGTGCACAGTTCCATGGTGACGATCACCTTGCGGGCGCCGCTGACCAAATCCATCGCGCCCCCCATCCCGAACACCCGGCCGGGCTGGGCCCAGTTGGCCAAATCGCCATTTACCGCCACTTGCAGCCCGCCCAGCACCGTCGCCGCCAACTTGCCGGAACGCACTAACGCAAAAGATTCCGCACTGTCGAACGCACTGGCACCGGGTACCGGGATAAAACGCAGAGCGGTGGCGTTGGAAAAGCCTTCCACCGCCAACACGCCGTCCACCAGCGGCCCCATCCCCACCAGGCCGTTTTCGGTGTGGAACATCACCCCTGGCGGGGCATAGTCGCTGCACAGGCTGGGAATGCCGATGCCGAGGTTGATGACGTCGCCGTCGGTGAAGTACTCCGCCGCGCGGCGGGCGATTCTGTTACGTGGGTTCATAGCCGTTCCCCCTGAAGCTTCAGGATCTTGTTCACGTAGACGCCGGGCGTGATGATGCTATCGACGCCCAGTTCGCCCACGTCTACCTGGATATCGGCGTCGACCAGCGTCAGGTTGGCCGCCTTGGCCACCAGCGGGTTAAAATTGCGCATCGTGCCGCGATAGGTCAGGTTGCCCAACGGGTCGGCGGTGCGGGCGCGCACCAGGCCGATGTCTGCCCGCAGCGGTGTTTCCAGCAGCCACTCTTCGCCATCCACCTCAATGTGCTGTTTGCCCTTATCGACCACCGTACTCAACCCCGTTTTCGTCAACACGCCGCCCAGCCCGGAACCGCCGCAGCGCATGCGCTCCGCCAGGCTACCTTGCGGCACCAACTCCAGCGCGATTTTGCCGGCCGCCACCAGCGCCACGGTTTCGGTGTTGCGGCCGATATGCGAAGCGATCAGCTTGTCGACCAGCCCGTGATGGATCAGGCGCCCAATCGTCAGGTTGGCGTCGCCGCTGTCGTTCGAAATCAGGGTAAAATGCCGCGCCCCGCTGGCAATGACGCAATCGATGAGCCGATTCGGCACGCCGTGATTGGCGAAACCGCCGCACATCAGCGTCTGCCCGTCTTTAAACAGCGCGATAATCTCTTCGGGTAGTGCAAATTTACTCGCCATGGTTTATTCCCTCGTCAGCAGTACCGCCACGCCCTGACCACCGCCGACGCAGAAGGTGATAACGGCATTGTCCAGATGGCGGCGGCGCATGTCGTACACCGCTTTCGCGGCCAGAATCGCGCCGGTGCCGGCCAATGGATGACCCATGGCGATGGCGCCCCCGTTTGGGTTGACCCGATCGGGATCCATACCGATTTCCAACATGCAAGCCAGCGATTGCGCGGCAAAGGCTTCATTCAACTCCCACAGATCGATATCGTTCACCGACAACCCGGTCTGCTGCAGGAGCTTGGCGGTAGCGGGCACCGGCCCAAGCCCCATGTAGTTGGGATCGACGCCGGCGGCGGCATAGCCGCGAAATACGCCCAGGATTTCCCGGCCCGTTCGCTCCGCCAGGCCGCGCTCCATCACCACCAGAGCGCCGGCGCCGTCGCTCATCGGCGAACTGTTGCCCGCCGTGACCACCCCGTCGGGGCGGAAACTGGGGCGCAGCGTGGCCAGCGTCTCCAGCGAGCAATCGGGGCGCACCGACTCGTCGCGACTGACCCCAGTCGCCCGCCCTTTTCTGTCCATAACGGTCACGGGCACAATCTGTTCGTCATAGCACCCGGCCTGCCAGGCAGCGCTTGCCCGCTGGTGACTCCGTAGCGCAAACGCGTCCAGTTGCCGGCGGCTGAAATCGTATTTCTCGGCAATGTTCTCCGCGGTGATCCCCATCGGCGGGTTACCCAGGCTGTCCGGCGCTGTATGAATGTCCACGAAGCGTGGCGGCTGCACGGCATAGGCCGTGTCGGTTTTTTCCAGCATCCAGGTACGGCGCGAATCGCTCTCTACGCCGCCGGCAACGATCACATCGGCAAAGCCCGCCATAATCTGGATAGCCCCGTAGGCCAACGCGTTGAGCGACGCCGCGCACTGACGATCGAGCGTGATGCCGGGAACCGTGATGGGCAGGCCCGCCTCTAACGCCACCATGCGCCCCATGTTGTTAATCTCGTGATTCATCAGATTGGCGAAAATCACGTCGTCGATACTTTCGGCGGCAATGCCAGCGCGGCGCACCGCTTCTTTGACGGCCAGGGCACCCAGGATGTGCGCAGGCACCGGCGCCAATACACTGCGGCATCGGCCGATGGGCGTGCGCGCCGCAGCAACAATAACGGCTTCTCTCATCATTTTTTCCTTAACGTCTCGGCATGCTCATAGGCCTGTTGATATCAGCGCGCTCACGCGGAGATGGCCGTTGCGCCTGCCGACGACAGTGTTTAACGCGCATTAAACGGTTAGCGGCGCAATGCCCAGAATCTCTCTGGCGATAGCCGGCGTGGCCACCCGTTTACCGAATAGCTGCACGACTTGCGCCGCACGTTCCACCAATTGAGGATTGCTCGCCTTGATGCCCTTGCTGAAATAGACGTTATCCTCCAGCCCCACGCGCACGTGGCCGCCCAGCGCCAACGCGGCAAACAGTATCGGCAGGTGCGATTTGCCCACGCCGAAGGCCGACCAGGTGGAACCGGCGGGGATCTGCCGGGTAAGATAAAGCAGGTTTTCCACCGTGGCGGGCATGCCCCCCGGGATACCGAGGCAGAACTGATAGTGAAGCGGCGTGTTCAGCACCCCCTGTTCAGCAAAATAGTGGGCAACCCCCAGCATGCCACTGTCGAAAATCTCCACCTCAGGTTTGATGCCGCGTTCCTGCAGAATTGCGGCCAGGCGCCCCAGGAACTGTGGGCTGTTGACGAACACCCCGCCGGGCATCCAGTTGAACGAGCCGGCATCCCAGGAGGCGATTTCGATACCGTTCAGCGTCGAGACGTGCGCCATGCGCTGTTCATCGCTGGCCCGGTGGTCGCCGGATGTGGTGCAATTGATGATGACGTCGCAGTCCGGGTATTCCCGTAACAAGCGGATAGTTTCGGCAAAGCGTTCACGGTCCATCGTGCCCAGGCAGTGTTCATCGCGCATATGCAGATGAACCACCGCCGCCCCTTGCTGCCAGCACCGGTAGGCATCGGCAGCAATTTCCTCCGGTGTGAGCGGAATATATTCGTTAATCTCTTTCGGCGTTACCGCGCCGGTCAGGGCAGCAGAAATAATGACGTCGTTTCCGGTTTTCATGAAACACTCCCGCTTACTGTCGTTGTTATTTTTTAAACGACATGTTTTATTAAATAAAACGCGCATTTTGCAATCATGGGGAAATAAAGGTTTTATTCTTGCACCGCCCCACCTACATTAATTATTAAATATCGGAAAAAACGGTGCGCAATAAACAACCGACATTTAACCAGCCGCAGGTTAGCTTCCGGTGAACGAACGCCGCCACCCCATATGCAATGTGAAATATGGCGAGTATAAGCCGGTTATTTTAATTATGCCGTTACCAAACTGGCCGCAGAGTGTTATTTTATTTCGTCTTCTGCCTGCCCACCGCCGATGCGCGGGCGCACCACCTGGCCATTTTTCTCTGCGGCTTTAACCAGCTCCGCTTCTTCTTTGGCCCATTGCCAGTAATTAACTTCATGAGGCGAGTGTTCGGTGGCGGTGACGTACATCTCCGCAGCGAAGGCATTACGCAGTTCGTTGGCGATGTCTTCCTTCCAGGCTTTGCGCAACTGCTGGGTGGTAATACGACGGGTGACGCGGGTGCCGGTGCGCATAATCAGCTCGGCGATCTCCCAGGCGCGATCATAGCAAGCTTCGGTGTCGGCGCAGATTTCGTTGACCATACCCAGCGCCAACGCCTTGCGCGCGGTAATAATCTCGCCGGTCAGTTCCGCATAGGCATATCTCTTGCGCCCCATCAACTCACGCCAGGCAATCCCAATGCCATCGCCCGGCACCATATTTACGCGGAAATGCATCTCGGTGGTCCAGGCATCTTCCGTGCAAAGGGTAATATCATTAAACAACACCAGATCGGTGTGAAAAGCCGCGCCGTTCCATACGCCGATAGTGGGCACTTGAATATCAAACACCTGGCCTTCAATGTCCCTGGTGCCATCGTAATACTGATAGTCGTACATCTTCCAGGCTTCTTCCGGGGCGGAATTAAATTCGGTTGCCGGTTGCCACTGGCCTTGATCATCAATCCGGCCAATCCCTTTCATAAAGTCTTGCCCGGTGCCGCCAAGGATAATTACTTCGTTATCCGGATCTCTTCCCGCCCAGTTAAAGAAATAATGCAACCCCTGATGGGCCGGCGCGCCCCATTGCAAACTATCGCCATTGGTATGCAAACGGGCTTCCAGGATGCCGTTCTTTCTTTTCATGGTAAAGCAATGCTTCAGTCTTTCCGAGTATTCTTCGAAAGGCATATGAGGAATCGTCCCCAATTCCTTATGCGACATTTCTTTACGTTTATCATGATCGGATTCATAGTTGGCTTTAATTACCATGAATAACTCCTTAATAAATCACTATGAGGGTGAGTAACGTCTAATATCCCTTACGACAGCCGCTCGCATTCGCCGCAGAATGTCGTATTAGCAACAGTGGCAAGAATTTTTAGCCACCTGGCGACGACTCAGAACGTAGCACCACCTAAAAGTTGGGAGAAATTCTTTTTTATCTTTATGGCTATGTCATTTTCACATAACCAAGAAAAATCAACGTGAGAATATTTTATAGCGATTGAAAAACAAGCATAAAATAAAACACCTCATATTAAATCGGGCAGCCTTTCCCCAACCAGGCAACAGCAACGACAATTAATTATTGTGAGTTAAATCACATAGAATTATCCGCGCCGAGGAGATGGCCTGTCTCTTCGGCGGGCCGGCGAACACACTATCCGTGATTGGCATCTAAAAACTTTCTAAACTCTGTTAAAAAAATATTGATATCCGCATTGGTATTTTGATTATCCCAAACTAATTCCAGATTGAACCAGTAATCATCTTCGATGACCTCCAGCAACACACTGTTATCGCCGAGCAGGTACTGCCGATGCTTCGGCATCAGTAGCGCCACGTCTTTCCGGTATTCCAGATTAAAGCAGCAGGTTTTCAGGTTGGGATATTCTTTATCCAGCCTGTAGGCAATGTTGTAATGGTCGAGAAAGCGTGTGCTGAATTGCTCGAATAACGGGGATTCGCGATGGTCGACGCGGATAATAGGCCATTCACTGACCTCCCGCAGCGATACCTTGCCCCGTTTAGCCAAGGGGTGATGCCGGTTTACCGCCACGCACAGCGGATCGGTAAGAAACGGCAACGCACAAAAGCGGTTGTTTTCCAGAAAATTGGGGCGGATCAGGAACCCCAGATCGCAGGACTGTTCCTCCAGAAAACGCAGTGCCTCATCCAGCTCATTGTCGCGGCACTCTATTGCGATATCGGCATGATCCTGCTGAAACTGCATCAAAAAAGGCGTCAAAAAATCCTGTATGGCCTCACCTAACACCACGATCTTCAATTGCCGGTAGCCCTTGCCGGCAAAGGCATTGATGATCGACAACGAGCCTTCATACTGTTGGACGATTTTGCGCGCTTCCTCTAAAAACAGTTTACCGGCCGATGTCAGTACAACCTTATGTGTACTACGGATAAACAACACCACGCCTAACTTGTCTTCCAGCATTTTCATATGGCGGCTGAGTACAGGTTGCGTGACGTTCATCTTTTGCGCGGCCTGGCTAAAATTAAGCAAATTCGCTAGCTGCATAAATTCATACAGAAGTTGCATCTTCATAAATAACCTCATGATTATTAATCAATTCTAACATCACTCCCTGGAAGATTAATCACTTTGCTGCGGGATAACGCTATCTCAATACCATGCCCACCGCATTGGTTATGTCACGAGAACATGACGCGGTTCAGAAAAAAGCGGTAACAGCATATTCCAGAGTGAAGATAAAGGGCTGAATCATGATTCCGACATTATTGATTGATGCGGGAATAGGTTAACGATTTGCTATGCATTATTTACATATATTGAGAATAAAAAAAGAATTACCATTTCACATTTAATTCAGGTACAAGAAACCCAGTGCTAATTTCGAATGTAAAAACCGCGCCATCATAATTTGCAAAACAGATCACATTATTTTCAGCGTTATCAGGAGAATTCTATGACGAATAACAGGAAACCCGATACGGCAGCCATGGCTGAAATGCAGGCGGTATCGAAAAATGAGTTTTGTGATGCGATGTCACAAATTTGTGCTGCCGTGCATATCATCACGACGGCAGGCGTTGCGGGCAGAGGCGGCTTCACCGCCACCGCGGTATGCAGCCTTTCCGACTCCCCGCCATCGCTTTTGGTCTGTATGCGGCGGGAATCCGCCCAACATGACCTATTTAAGCGCAACGGCCACTTTTGCGTTAATGCGCTTTCCTATGCGCAAGCCAACCTGGCTGGCCTTTTTGCCGATAAAAACACAGAGATGGACAAGCGATACGCATCGGCCGACTGGCAAACATTACGCACCGGCAGCCCCGCGTTAAAAAATGCCCTGTTAAATGTTGACTGTGTGCTAGAAACCCTTCATGAAACCACGACACACAGTATATTCATTGGCCGTATAGTCGCCATTAAAAAATGGCAAAGTAGCCATTCACTGGTTTATTTTGACCGGGCCTATCGTTACGTAAAAAAGATTGACGCGGCGATCACTTAATCACCATTCATTAAATAGCATTACTGCAAACGTTATTCACAATAACTTTAACACTTCACAGACATTGACGTTTGCATAGCGATAATTGCTTAACATATTTATTTATCATTTCCGGTTAATCTCCGGCCAACCGATTAGTAAAGTTAAGAGGAAAAAATGATCAACTCATACAATAAATGGCAAGAGCCAGAAAACCATCTGCCTGTCCCTGGCTGGGAGACGCCGCCCCAGCCAATCCCCGATAATAAAATCGCACAAATTGTCGAAAGCGATGTTGTCATCATCGGTGCGGGCTGCGCCGGTTTGTTTGCCGCCCATTCAGCAGCGGAACACGGGTTGAAAGTCACCGTGATCGAAAAATTCGCTACCTTCTCTGCCCGCGGGATGGACAACGGCGCCGTCAATAGCAAGCTGCAGCTTCAATCCGGCAAAGAGATTGATGAAGACCTGATTTTTGCCGATCTCATCCGCTTCGCCAATAACAAAGTGCATCCTGAACTGTTGTCTATATGGGTACGCCAAAGCGGCCGGGTATTCGATCACTACATCGATCTGTGTGAAGCCAACGGCATGAAAATCGCCCTCGCCGATGCGTTTAGCGTTGCCAAACAGTATCCGGATCTTTACCGCCAATACCCGACGGCGCATATTTTTGCACGCGCGGACCAGAAGATCAGTACCGGGAATGAATACATTCCTACCCAGCAGGCATTTCTCGGCTTTATTGAGGATCAGTGTAAAAAACTGGGGGTTGCCTTCTATTACAACGTCGCCAGCGAACAGATCCTGCGTGAAGAAAATGGCCGGGTAAGCGGCGTAATCGGCCAAACACAGGATGGGCACTCTGTGAAATTCACGGCGGCCAAAGCCGTGATACTGGCCTGCGGCGGATACTCTGAAAACCAAGCGATGATCGATGCCTGGTGCCCAATCATCAATAAAGCCGAAATCAAAACCTATAATCCCCAGGGCGGCAATGCCGGCGAAGCGTTGGCTCAGGCTTTGTGGATAGGCGCCGGTCTGCAAAACTGGCCGCATCCGGTGATGCTGCATACCATCCCCGGTTTTCATGTTGATTTGATGTGCGGCAACCAATCGTTCATGCACGTTAACCAGTTTGGCAAACGGTTCCAAAGTGAATCTTTGCCTAACCAGTGCCTGGTCAATGGCCGCTTCCGCCAACCCAATCAGCTGGCGTGGGCGATTTTCGACGCCAGGTATGAGAGCGATCATCAAACGTTCCAAACCGGCTTTGACGGCCCGGTGACCGAACCGATTGACGTGTTGAACGCCCACGCCGACAAAGGCCGCCTCTACCGGGCCGATACGCTGGAAGCGCTGGCTCAACAGATAGGCGTGCCCGTGGATAACTTCGTCGCAACCTGCAAACGATACAGCGAAATGGCGCATAACGGTAAAGACGCCGACTTTAACAAAGAACCCTATCTGATGTTCCCCATCGAACAACCGCCCTATTACGCCGTGCCGATCCGCTCCCACCTGCTGGTAACGGTGGGGGGCCTTGATTGCGATCCCGATATGCAGGTGCTCGATATCCGCGGCAACAAGATCCCAGGGCTTTATGCGGCCGGCAATATACAGGGTAATTTTTTCGCCAACGAATACCCTCTCATGGCGCCAGGGTTGAGCCACGGCCGTGCCATCACATTGAGTTATGTGCTGGGCGAACAGTTGGCAAAACAATAAGCCATCCCCCCGGCCTCTGGGGGGTAAAACAACACGCATTGTGAACTGGCCCTATCCAACAACCGCGCCACATTTCTGATTAATGGCCGCGCGCGGGTACCAGGAGTAATCAGTATGAGTGTTCACCACGCATCACAACAATCTCCTTATCCATCAATACGCTGGGCGATTCTCGCCGGATGCTGCCTGGCCGGCGTATCTTTCCAGCTTGCCGCTATGTCTTACGCGCCGTTATTCGGCGTTATCGCCAAGGATCTGGGGATCGCATTTCCCGAAGCGGTTCAGTTGATGACCTATTTTATGCTGTTTTCTAACCTCTCGTTCTTTATCAGCGGCCCCTTTATTGACCGATTCACCCCAGCGATATCGATTATCGTCAGTATCGTATTATCGTTTGTGCCAACGTTGGCGACGCTATGGGTCGGCAATTCCTACGCCAGCGTGGCCATTATTCGTATTCTGCAAGGATGTGCCGTCGGTTTTTGTATGGCGGCGATGGTGCCGCTGATAATGCAATGGTTCCCGGGAAAACAGAGAGCGTTTGCATTAGGCATCACCGGTGCATTTATTCCTCTCGGCGCCATGTTGAGCGTTGTGATTGCGCCAGTGATCTACACCTTGTTGGGTAATTGGAAATTATCCATGGCGGCCATCTCACTTTTTGCGCTGATTTCGCTGATTTATTGCCTGATTATTTTTAGCATCGCCAGAAATAAGGCACCATTATTAACGGATGAGGCACCCGGCCCCGACGAAATCGCCGACAATGCCCCGGGTGAAGGGTTATTCAAAGCGGCGTTGCTTTCCCGATATACCTGGATCGGCATTGCGGCCACCTTCGCCGCCAACTGGATCCTACAGTCCGTCTTTAGCCTGACGCCTTCCTATTTTTCGGAAGCCGAACCCATTGGTTTAGGGCTGGGGCCCATCGCGGGCGGCAGCCTGACGGCCGTTTTACAGGTGGCCTCGGTCATTGCTCCGGTGATCGGGGGATATATCGCCGGCAAATACTTCAATGGCCGGCCCGGAGGCATCATCACGGTCGCCATGGTGCTGACCACCGTATACGGCGCGATTCAATTCCAGCAAGTTTATCGCCAGGAAGCGGTTTTGATGCTGTGCCTGATCCTGCCGGGCTTCGGTATCGGTATGCTGATGCCAATGCTACAAGCTAAAATAGCGGAATCTTACGATCATCGCATCGTTGGGCGCATGAATGGGCTGTGGCTGGGCATCGGTTCATTCGGGGGTACCGTCGGCTTGTTCGTCTCGGCAAAGGCGCTGGCCGCCACGGGCAATTATATTAGCATTATCAATATTATTGCGTTGGTCGCACTAGTCGGATTAATCCTTTCTCTCTTCCTGAATCGCCGCAAAGAGCAAAAAGATAGCCACCCGACGCTGGAAGCAAACAAAAATTGAAACCAGATGAAATCTCCCTGCGGGGGCGGAATACTGCCGGTGTGACTAAAGGCCAGAGAAAACATATGTATCATTCACTGCTGTTGTTTGCCTTTATCACATTGGCGATGAATCTGCGGGCGCCGCTGACATCATTGCCATCAGTGATTGAGTTCATTAAGGCCGATCTGCATATTAATTCAGGCCTGGCGGGATTACTGACGACGATTCCGGTATTGTGCTTCGGCGCACTGGCGCCCGTCGCCTCTGCGGTCATTGCGCGCGTAGGTATCGAGAAGGCCATTTATTTCACTCTGTTCGGCGTAACACTGGGAGCCTTGCTGCGTTCGGCTGATGGATTAAGCCTGGTTTTGGCGGGCACATTGCTTCTCGGCGCGGCCTTGACGCTTGGCAACATCGCCAGCCTGATGGTAATCGCCCGGGACTTCCAACACCGCTCGAGCCTGATTACCGGATTGTATGTCATGTCGATGAGTATCGGCGCCATGCTGACCGCCGCGTTAACGGCGCCGTTAGCCGCGGTGATCGGCTGGCGCGCCGCGCTGGCCGTTTGGAGCGGGCTGGCCGTACTGGCCGTCATGCTATGGTTGGCGGTCAATCATGCTAAGCGTTCTTCACCGGCGGCCATTCATCCGCCTTGCCCCTCTTCCCAGCGGGAAACCGCTGAGCCAACGCCTTCCCAGCGGGCAAACGCAGCGCAAGTATGGCGCCGCCCGGTGGTCTGGTTACTGGCCATCGCATTTTCAGCACACACCTTCCTGTTTTATGCCATGACCGCCTGGCTGCCGGACTATTTGAAACACGCCGCAAATATGAATACCAGCGCCGCCGGTATGGCGGCCTCGCTGTTTCAGATCCTGGGTATCCTCGGCTGCTTCGGTATCCCCTGGCTGGGTTCGGCCGCGCATTTTTCCAAGGCCACACGCTTTCTTATCGTGGGCCTGGCGTGGTTTTGTATGCCGGCCGGGTTGTTGGCCTATCCCGGCCTGTGGCCGATATGGATAATTTGCGGCGGGATCGGCGCCGGCGGCGGCTTTCTGGTGGTCTTCACATTAGTCATCGACATCGCCGACAATTTGGATGAAAACCGCCGAATTTCCTCTTTTGTGCAAGGCATTGGCTATATCGTTGCCTCCACCGGGCCGATTGTGGTCGGGGTGATTCATCAATTGAGCGGCGGTTGGCACAGCGGATTCATTCTACTGGCCTCGATTGCCTTATTGATGTGCTTTAGCGGAACAAGTGCAGCGAAATCTCAACGCAGGTAAATTAGCCGGCGCCGGGCCGATGAACGGTATGACCCGGGTTGCAGGTAACGCCTTTATTCGTGAGTTGCAGGGTAAGTTTTTCTAAGGGCGCACCATCAGCCGATGCCTTCTTGGCCAGCGCCACACACCAGGGCGCAGACGTTAACATCCTTGGCAAAGGTCAACTGCCCGGAGCGCAGCGCAGCAATAGCGGCACTGCCACTGAGATCGGCCGCCAGGCCAAGCTCAAACCACAGCCACTGGGCCGCAGAAAGCAACGCCTCATCGGATACCAAAACAACGTGGTCAACGGATTGGCGAACGATATCGAACACCAATTGTTCGGTTTTACCGCATGCCATGGTCGCGACACGCGTTGTCACCTGCGGCAGTCGCATCACTTGCCCCGCCTGCAACGACGCATGCAGGGTCGGTGAACCTTCCGGCTCGATGCCGATGATTTTCACGCTGGGCTTTAGCACCTTAAGCACACTCGCAATGCCGCTGATCAGGCCGCCACCGCCAATGGATACCAGGATCACATCCAATTCCGGCAGCGCCTGCAGGATCTCCAGGCCCAGCGTACCCTGGCCGGCGATCACAGCCGGATCGGCAAACGGATGGAAGTAAGCCGCTCCGGTCGCATCGGCCAGCGCCAGGGCCTGTTCGTTACATTCGTCCCAAACATTGCCGAAGATCTCCACGTTGGCCCCCCAGGCTGCCAGCTTGACCAACTTGGCCGGAGTGATATTTTTAGGCACAAAAATAGTCGCAGGCACCCCAGCCAAATTTGCCGCTCGCGCAGTCGCCAGGCCATGATTGCCCCCGGATGCGGTAACGATACCGTTACCGAGTTTTTCAACCGGTGTCGTCAACCAGCGGTTGGTTGCACCTCGGACCTTGAAAGACCCCGTAGGTTGTAAGCATTCCAGCTTGAGCCACAGATTAGCCTCGGTGATCGGCACACGTAACGCCGTCACCTGCAACAACGGGGTTTGGCGAATATGTGGTGCAATGCGCCGTTCGGCGTTTTTTATTTCATCAAGGTTAATCATGGTGTTTAACTTTTTAGTTAATCGATTGCGTTAAATTTTATATCAACATAAGCTCCATTGGCTGACAAGCTTTTTTATCATGGAGATTCCGCCGATGAATGAGATCCATTTTTTCGATCCGCGCCAGAGCCGCTATTGTGCATTCAGCAACCTCCATCCACGCCCTTTGTGGCTGCATGGCGAGATATTTGCCAGCGCTGAGCATGCCTACCTGAGCGCTAAAGCGCGCCGCCCGGAAGTCCGCCGCTGGCTGATCGCCGCGCCAACGCCGGAACTGGCGGCGATAGCCGGCCATGGCCTGCCACCGGAAGAAACCGCCGAGGGTTGGCCTGCCTGGCACGTAGACTTTATGCGCACAGTGCTGCAAACGAAGTTCGACCAGGCGCCGGATCTGCGTATCTTGCTCACCTCGACCGGCGATGCCCGGCTCGTTGAATGGTCACCTGAAGACAACCCACTGGCACGCTTCTGGGGCGAGTATCAAGGCGAAGGCGCAAACACGCTGGGGAATTTATTGATGGCGCTACGTGCCCAATTTCAGCAAAAGCCTTAATGCCCGCCAGCGAACGCCCTAATCGCGCCAATCAGAACCGATAGGTATGCAACGCGTTATCACGATAAAAACGGCGCAGATCGTCCTCCGCTACACCCTGCAACACATCGTCCAGAAGATGTACCCATTGGCTATAGCTGCTGCTCATGTTCATTACCGGCCAGTCGCTGGCAAATAACATGCGGGAGAAACCGAAGCAATCGAAAGCGTGCTCGATATAGGGTCGGATATCGTCAAGCGTCCAGTGTTGCCGATCGGCCTCGGTGGTCACTCCGGTCATCTTGCAAACCACATTGGGCAACGCAGCAATAGCCCGCATCTCTTTCATCCAGGGCTCGCGCAAACCAGCGGCAATCCCGGGTTTTGCAATGTGATCCAGCACAAAATTAACGTCCGGGCAACGCCGTACCAGTTCTATGGCGCTGGCAAGTTGCTGATGACGAATGCAAATATCAAAACTAAAGCCGTATTTTGCCAGCAGACGTACACCCGCAACAAAATCGGGATTCAGGCAGTAGTCCGATGCCGAATGATACTGGATCAAGCGGCGAACCCCCGTTACCCGGCCGATATTCGCCAACGCATCCAGCGCCGGCTCAACGTGTGCGCCCAGTTCAATCGGCGCCGATACGACAATCGCACCAATCCGCGGTTCCTCTTTCTGCGCCAGCCCATCAATAAACCGGGCTTCGTCCAATTCCTGCCCTGAAGCAACATCGACCTCAACGAAAACCATCCGTTCGACATCAACCCCCTCGCTGGCGGCTTGAAAATCCTGCGGCAAATAAGTGCCATTGATGAGGGGCACGCTTGCCAGCCAGGGATACGACAACCGTTCTGGCGCGTAGAAATGAACGTGAGCGTCTATCAGGGCAAAATTTGGCATATTACGCCTCCAGGAGCGGTGTGGTACTGCGGCGAATGATCAGTTCTGTCTCTAGCACCACGCGTGCATTGTTCTTCGGCGTACGGCCACTAGACATCACATATAACAGATGCTCGGCGGCCACCTGTCCAAGCTGATAAGCCGGCTGAGAAACCGCGGTTATTGCTGGCTGGAACATCGGATACCATTCCATATCATCAAAACCAACGATCGACAGATCATCAGGGATACGCAAACCCGCTTCCAGTACGGCGGCAATAGCGCCCATCGTCATCAGGTTATTTGTGGCAAAGATGGCGGTCACAGATTGCTTCCCGGCCAGTAACTCACGGACGATGGCTTGACCGCCCTCGTAGGTGGAAGCACCATTCAGCACCAGAGCGGGATCGACCATGAGGCCGCGTTGCGCAAACGCATCGTGATACCCCGCCAGGCGTTCGCGGTCAAACGAGGCTTGCAGTTGCCCGTTGATAACGGCAATACGCCGGTGCCCCAACATCAGCAAATGCTCAACCGCCTCTTCAGCCGCCCGCCGGTTATCGATAACGATAGTCTCGGCATTCACTCCGCTGAACTCGGTATCCACCAAGACAATGCGCATCCCATGCGCGATAGCCTCTTCAATGTGGCGCCCATCGGCAGCAGAACTGGCCATGATGACGGCATCAACCTGTTTTTCCGTCATCAGCCGCAGTAAACGCTTTTCTTCTTTGACGCTGTTGCCGGAGTTAGCCAGCAGCACGGCGAAGTTTTGTCGGCTGAGAATGTTTTCCACCCCGCTGGCGAGCCGGCCAAAGAAGGGGTTAGCAATATCGGCGATGATCAAACCAACCGTCGAGGTTCTTTCGCGGCGCAGGCTGGCCGCAACCGAGTTAACCACATAGCCCAACCGGGTAGCGACATCACGCACACGTTTGGCCGTCGTATCAGACGTCGCCCCTTTGAAATCCGCCAGCACGCGCGAAACAGTGGCCGTGGACACACCGGCCTCTCTGGCAACATCCTGCATGGTAATTTTATTGCTGGTTTTCAATGAGATTCCCTTTATTAAGATAAGGAGGAAACTGCCCCGCGATTTGCGTGGCGCAAAAAAGCAAGCCCCCCTTAATAAAACTTCTTGACGATGTAATGTTGATTATATTATTAAGTAATCGATTACGTAAATCCATTACGTGATTTTTTCAGCGAGGGCAACGCATGTATCAGCATTTTCCGACTTCTGCGAATGACACAGCCACCAGCATTCCCCCGCGCCGCAAACCGGCCCTGGAAGCACTGGGCATTGTTAAAAACTTCGGTTCACTCCATGTTTTACGTGGCGTATCAATGTCGTTGTATCGCGGAGAAATCACCGCCGTCGTTGGCGATAATGGCGCCGGCAAATCTACCTTTATGAAAGTCTTGAGTGGAGAACATGTTCCTGATGACGGCCAACTTTGCGTGGACGATAAGGAAGTTGTTTTACGCTCAACGCAGGATGCCCAGCATTACGGTATCGAAACCGTCTATCAGGATCTTGCGCTAGCGCCGGATTTGTCCGTTGCGGAAAATGTCTACCTGGGGCGTGAACTGAAAGCACCAGGCTGGCGTGGCCGAATCGGCATGCTCAATCACGCCGAAATGCTCGCAGAAACCGCGCATACGCTGACCGAATTGGGCGTCAAGCTCAAAACCTACCGGGCCGCCACACAAAGCCTTTCCGGCGGCCAGCGCCAGGGGGTCGCCATTGCACGTGCGATCAAATGGGCGCGCCATGCCATTTTGATGGATGAACCCACCGCTGCGTTAGGTGCCCGGCAGAGAGATATGGTCTATCAGGCTATTCGCGCCGCCGCCAGCAGAAACCTGGCGGTACTGCTAATTTCGCACGATCTTCCTCAGGTTCTTGAGTTAGCTGACCGCATCATAGTCATGCGCCAGGGAACCGCTATCGCCACGCTCAACCCGGCCGACGTTAGTGTCCGCGACATTGTCGACGTCATGCTCGGCGCCAAAGAGGTCTGACCATGAATGAGCCACATGATTTGCAGAATGTCGACACGCCCCCGTTAACCGATGATGGTTCGACCTGGTTTTCTCGCCTTCGCGAAACCACCGTATTTTGGATGGCGCTCATCCTGTTCGGCCTGATCGTGCTGTTTTCAATGATTTCACCCAATCACGCTTTCCTTAGCGTAAATAATTTCTTCAATATCGCGCTCAATGCTTCGCAACTGGTGTTAATGGCAGTGGGTATGACCTTCCTGCTTGGCGCAAGGGAGTTTGATCTGTCGATCGGCGCTAACCTGGTACTGTCTTCAATACTGGCCGCAAAAACCATCACGTCTCTCGCCGGTACGCCTGACGAGGTGGCGATGGGAGAATACCCACATCTGCCGCTGGCACTTACTGCCGGCATTCTGGTGGCGCTCATTACCGGCACACTGTTTGGCATCATCAACGGCCTGTTGGTGACCAAACTCAAACTCAGTTCGTTTCTGGTCACGCTCGCCACCACCGCCATCGGGCTGGGCACCGCGCTGGTGATCACTCACGGCGCCAACGTGCCGAACATCCCACGCGTGTTGCAAACCTCTTTTGCGACCTATCGCCTGTTTGACGTTGTTCCACTGCCGGTAATCCTCTCACTCGCCATTGTGCTATTGCTCTGGTTCGTGATGGCGCAGACCCGTTTCGGCATACACACACTGGCGTTGGGATCTTCGCCCGACGCTTCACGCCGCGCCGGCATCAACAATGGCCGCCACTTGATTAGCCTGTTCGCCATGATGGGATTTATTTGCGGGATTGCCGCCATGCTCGATATTTCCCGTTTTGCCACCACCAATATCGGTGGCCACCAAACCGACAATTTACAGGCCGTGGCCGCCGCTGTGATTGGCGGCACGAGCCTGTTCGGCGGCATGGCGTCAATTCCCGGTACGCTAATCGGCACCATGATCCCAGTGGTGCTGGGCACCGGGTTGGTCATTATGGGGCTGGATTCCTTCTACCAGCTCATCGTGGTCGGCCTGATTGTCATTGCTGCCGTATATATCGACCAACATAACCGTCAGCGCAATCATTGATGTTGTCAAACACCAACCCAGAGGTAGCAAGATGAAGATGAAATATGCCGTTTCACTATCCATGCTGTTCAGTACCCTGGTTTCCCATGCACAAGCCGCCGATACTGTCAGCGTGGCGTTCCTTCCCGGCCAGGTGGGCATCCCCTTTTATTCCTCTATGCAGTGCGGTGCACAAGCGGCGGCGAAAGAATTTAACGTTAAGCTAAGCTGGGCTGGGCCACCGGAATGGGACGTTTCGTTGCAACAACCCTTTATTGATGCGGCGCTGCAGGCGAAGCCGAACGCGGTAGTGCTCGCGCCGACAGACGGCAATGCGCTGATTAGCCAGGTAAAATCATTGGAAGAGAGCGGCGTACCGGTGATTACCGTTGATGCGCCGCTGAATGAACCGGTGGAAACCCAGAACATCCAGTCCAACCACTATCTCGGCGGTGCCGCGGCGGCGAAAACAATGTCCGATGTTGCTGGCAGCGACGGCACATTCCTGGTGGTCGGTATGCGGCCGGGTTTGCCGGACATTGATGCCCGGGTCCAGGGGTTCATTGATACGATGAAAAAGGATTACCCCAACGCCAGGTTGTTGCCGGTTGTCTATCCAGAGACCAGCTCCACCCGAGCAGCCCAGCAAGTCGCCGCAGCGCTGCAGGCCACGCCAAACCTGAAAGGGGTATACGTTACCCATTCAGCAGCGGCAACAGGCGCTTCCGCCGCCATCATGGAAGCGGGCCTGCGCGGCAAAGTGAAACTGATTTCATTCGATGCAGACCCGCAACAGGTTCGGGATCTGAAAGATGGGATCTATGACGCGCTGATTATCCAGCAACCATACCAAATGGGCTATCAGTCCGTGAAGCTTGCTGAGCAACTGGTGCGCAAGCAGGTACAAAAAAGCACTGTGCCGCACGACAATTTATTGCCGTTTGTGATCGCCACCCGCAAGAACATGCAAAATGCGGATATCCGTGCCTACTTTTACCAAACCAGCTGTAAATAAGCCATTGCGACCCGGTAGAAACGCAAGCGGCCTGGTAGCCAGTAAAACCAGGCCGCAACGGCACCATAGTGGTTTACGGGCCACCACGCGACAAGCGATGGCACCCCGGGGAAGTTATCTAAAACAAACGGGCGGCGACACGCCTTCCGCAAATGGAGTGATGTATGAGTAGGCGTTTAAACGGCCAGATCGCCATTGTCACCGGTTCTGCCAAAGGCATTGGAGCAGCGATTGTTCGCCGCTTCATCGCCGCAGGAGCCAGCGTAGTTTTTGGCGATATCGACGAAGAAGCCGGTCAACGATTGGCCGCCGAGTTGGGCAGTAACGCCGTGTTTGAACCGGCGGACATCACCAATGAAGAGGCCATGCATCGGCTGGCAGATACCGCACTTTCACGTTTCGCCCGCCTGGATATATTGGTGCAGAATGCAGGTATCTATCCCTCAACCCTGCTCAAAGATCTGCCGCTAAGCCAATGGCAACAGGTGATGACGGTCAACCTAACAGGGACGTTTCTCGCCATGCGGGCTTGTTTGCCTGCCATGCAGGCCAGCGGGAGAGGACGAATGATTTTTACTTCATCCATCACCGGGCCACGCGTCGCTAACTTTGGCGTTGGCGCCTATGCCGCGACCAAGGCCGGTATCAACGGTTTAATCCGTTCCGCCGCGCTGGAGTTCGCCGCCAGCGGCATCACGGTGAACGGCGTCGAACCCGGTAATATCATCACTGAAGGCCTGATGGCTGGGCGTACCCCCGAATTTATTGAAAAAATGAAAAAATCCATTCCCCTCGGCCGGCTTGGCACCCCAGAGGACGTAGCAAACGCGGTATTGTTCCTCGCTTCTGATGAGGCTGCTTATATCACTGGCACAACGATCATTGTCGACGGTGGCCAAATACTGCCGGAGGGCGGCAGTTTCGCCGACGCCTGGCAATAATTCACTGAACTCTCTAGGAAAAAGGAACCCATGATGCCCGTGTTACAACGCCTGCAACAGCTTGGTTTAGCACTTCCCTCCGTCGCCGCGCCGGTCGCTAATTACCTGCCGGTCAAACGCGATGGCGATCACCTTTACATCTCTGGACAAGGCCCACGCAACCCCGACGGCAGTTACCATACGGGTAAAGTTGGGGACAATGTGAGTACCGAGGAAGCCTATCAGCACGCGCAATTGGCTGGCCTGTATCTCCTCGCGGCGGCCCAGTCAGCGGTAGGCGACCTGGAGCAAGTGGAAGTGGTTAAGCTGTTTGGTATGGTCAATGCCATAGCCGAATTTACAGACCATCCACAGGTCATTAATGGCTGCTCCGATCTGTTGGTTAACGTGCTGGGCGAACGCGGGCGCCACGCCCGCTCCGCAATCGGCATGGGCTCGCTTCCCAACGGGATGACCGTGGAAATTGAGGCGGTATTTAAGATCCTTGCCAGTGCGTGAGGCTCTGGGAGGGGCCGTATAGGCCCCCCAGCGCTTACGGCCTATATCCGCGCCTATTATCATCTTCATATAGACCGGGGCTTCCCAAGAGTGCGTTATATCAAATCGCGTTCAGATCGACGTCATCCGTATATTCCAGGCTGGAAATCTCCTTGGTTATTGGCTGGCCGCAGATAACGCGCTTGCGTTCAGTGTCGAATGTCAACGTGGCAGGGCCGGCGATCTCCCACCCATTATTCAGCAGCCTGGTGACCCGTTGGCAAAACTCAGCATCATCTGGCCCGGTGATATATCGGTAAGCTTTCATTCTGTGACCTCCATTTTTCGTCGGTGCCGTTGTTAAGGCCGGCCCAACCTGAATAAAAAACGAACAAGGTTCAGAATAAGCATCCTGTTGTTGCCGTCAACATCTGCTTCATTGCCGGCAGCGGCAAAGTGCATATTGACGGGCAACGGCTGATTTATTTTACTTACGGGCGCCCGCCCATCCGTTAGTTGGCGGCTGCGTTAAAATGCCGCCAAATGGCTATTGCGAATATCCGTCACCACCATATGGCCCGGGGCGTGGGTAATCGCAAACGGCAGGCCCGCGGAACGAATGGCTTCCTGCGGCGTAACGCCGCATGCCCAAAATACCGGGATTTCGCCCGCGTTAATCAGCGAACGGCCACCGAAATCAGGCGCGTCGATATCGCTAATGCCGATCAGGGCAGGATCCCCCAGATGCACCGGCGCACCGTGCACATCAGGAAAACGCGAGGTAACCTGCACCGCACGAATGGCCTGCGCTGGCGTCATTGGGCGCATGCTCACCACCATGTTGCCGGCAAAATCGCCAGCCCGGCCATTGGCAATATTGGTGATATACATCGGCACATTGGTGCCCTGTTCGATATGGCGGATCGGGATCCCGGCGTCCAGTAATGCATCTTCAAATGAATAGGAACAACCAATAACAAAACCGACTAAATCGTCACGCCAGACATCGTGCAGATTTTCCACCTCGGCGACGCGCTTGCCATCATGGAACACATAATAGGAAGGGAAATCGGTTTTGATATCTATATCCCCAAGCTCCGGCACCTTGCCGCTACCCGGTTCCGTCATGCCGATCACCGGGCAGGATTTAGGGTTCAACCGGGCAAAGCGTAAAAACGCATCGGCATATTTGTGCGGCAAAACCGCCAGATTACCCTGGGTATATCCGGGGCATTGCCCGGCCGTCGGGACAGTAAAACGCCGTTGCCGAACGGCCTGACGAAACTCCGCCGGATTATGCCAAATCGTGGCCATTATCATCACCTGATAATCAATTATGGGAAGCCTTATTCTTTTGCAGTAACGACATAATGTCTAACCAGAAATAATCACGATGGCTGTTTAATATTTATAGACAATACTTGCACCAATATTGTGCCATTGTGCAACTGCAGCCTTATTTATTTCATTATTTGTGCCAAGATGCAGCCAATAATAAAGATATTGCGTTGCAACGCCTGGGGGGAGTAGATAAAACCCCGCTTAGCCATAATATTCCGCCAATGAATCAAGCAGGCGGGCGCGTTCAGTCCGCAACGCCTGCGCGTGATGAAGATCGCACCAGGTAAAATGGATCGTCTCCCCGGGCAGACGCTGGGCCAACAGGGGCAAATCGACGCTGATAACATGCGCGATTTTAGGGTATCCGCCGGTGGTCTGACGATCGGCCATCAACAGAATCGGCTGGCCGCTGGGGGGCACCTGGAGAGTGCCGAAGGCAACGGCTTCTGAAAGTAGCTCCAGCGGCTCGCGCAGCGGCAACGTGGCGCCGCTCAACCGATAACCCATGCGCTCCGACGCGCTGGAGATCTGGTAATCCTTTTCCGTCAGTGCCTGCTGAGCTTGTTCGGTAAAATAGCGCCATTCCCGCCCGGGGATCACCCGGATCGGCGCGGCCGCCAACAGATCGACCCGCAGGCTGCACGGCAACGGTAAGCGCGGCAATGCATTTTTGAATGAAGACGGAATCGCAATACGATCCCCGGCCTGTAACGGGCGGCCAGCCATGCCGCCAAAACCGCCGTGGCGATAGGTACTGCAACTGCCCAATACCGGCGGGATCAGGTAGCCGCCATGCACCGCAATATAGGCGCGAGCGCCGGATATTCGCTGGCCAAAGCGCAATATGCTGCCGGCTTCCACCCGCACCGCGACGCCGGGTTGTATCGCCCGCCCATCCAGCGTGGCGGAAAGATCGGCCCCGGCGATCGCCATCAGGCAACGCGACTGGAACAACAGCTCCGGCCCTACCAAGGTGACTTCCAGCGTGCTGCAACTGCCGGGGTTCCCCACCAGCAGATTGGCCACGGTGTGACTCACCTCATCCATCGGCCCACTGACTGGAATGCCTAAATGCTGATGCCCATAGCGCCCTGAATCGTGAAGGGTGGTGCATAAACCCGGTTTAATAACCTGAATACTCATCGCTGCGCTTCCTGTGCCATGGCATAAAACGCCGGTTCATCAATCGCCACAAACCGCACGCGATCGGCATTACGGAATAAACATGGTTCTTCCCTGTCAGTCGCAAACACTGTTAACGGCGTCCGGCCAATAATGTTCCAGCCGCCAGGCAAATCCATCGGATAAATAACCGATTGCCGATTCGCGATGCCAATGCTGCCTTGCCGCACCTGCGTCCGTGGCGTCGCGCGTCGCGGGGGGTTCAGCGTGCTATCCAACATGCCGATATAAGCATGCCCCGGGGCAAACCCCAGCATCAACACATCCAGCCAGTGTGCGGTATGTTTTTCAATTAAGGCCGCCGGCGATAAGCCGCAAAGTGCCGCCGTTTGAGCAAGATCAGGTCCGAACGCACCACCGTAACAGACCGGAATGTCGATTTGCCGCGGCGGCTGAAGCGTAGCCGAGAAAGGCGCCTGCAAAACCGCAATAATCTGCCGGCAGAGCGCCTTATAGGGCGAGCTTTCGCCCTCGCCACAGCGGATCCGTTCAGGCAGGTAGTGAACCCCAACCGTCACCATAGCCGGGACGATATCCAGAACGCCGATTAGCTTGCCGGCCTGTTTCGCCGCGGTTAGCATGGCCGCGGCGTTGGCGGCCTGATGATTAGCCTCGGGGCAAAATGTTGAAGAAAATTCGAGAATGACGCAGCTGTCGCCGGAAGCAACAATGCCGCCGCCAGCCCAAGAGAACTCCGCCGAAACATCGGGCATAAAAGAAAAATCGTTATCATGTTTAAACATAATCAAAACCTGATGACAAAATAAAAAAGATCCCCTTCCCCTGGCATTCACCGTAGCCGCGAAAACATCAGTAAAAAAGCAGGAAAAATGGGTTTCATTCTTTTACTCCAGGAACCATAAAACGCTTTGTTATTATTTGAATAGACTGGTTATGATGTCTATCGAAGAATAATCTGAGTATCTGTTCAGCTAAATTTAACCGTTATGGCACTCATCATGGGAAAATTTACCGGCCATAGCATTCATTGCACCAACCAGAGGCATGAATGAACACGCGATTTGTTGAAACTTTTGTACTGTTAGCCCATATCGGCAGTGTCCGTCAGGTTGCCAAACGCTTATATTCCACGCCAGGGGCAATCTCTATGCGTGTAAAAAAGCTGGAAGCGGAACTGAATGTCGTGCTGTTTAACTGGGATCATAAAACCCTGCAATTATCCCCCGATGGTTTACGGCTATTGCCCTATGCCGAACGTTTGCTGGAATCGACGCAGCAACTGGAGCGCATGGCTAAATCCCCCAGCAGAGAAAAAAGCAAAATACGTATCGGTATTATTGAAACCGTCGTACATACGTTCCTGCCAGAATTTATGAAAGAGATGAACCGCATGATGGCGGACGTTACTCTCGATCTGTCGGTCGAACTCACCACTAACCTGAAAGAACAATTAATGCGACGCGATATTGATTTATTGATTCGGGTTAAAGACGATGAAAGTAATAATCCGTTTGCCATCACCCGGCCGATCGCCGAATTGCCCATACATTGGATCGCTCATCCCCGGCTTATCCCCACGCATGATCTTGTCCGCAACATTTTAAGTCAACAGCTGCTGACCCAAATGCGCGGTTCAGTGCCTTATGAATCCGCGGTCGCCGTCGCCCAACAATTGGCATCGGCATACGGCCTGCTCCCCAGCGAATTACGCATTTCCGGCACACCTTCGCTGGCCACGCTGGTGGCGCTGGTGCGCGAAGGCGTCGGGGTGGCGATCATGCCCGGGATCCTGGTTAAAGAGCCGCTGGAACATCACGCATTACAGGAGCTGGCGTTACCGGGTTCCCCGCCGTTCCAACTGGCGATTTCCTACATGAAAAACGCCTCCCCGCTGATCGCCGATGTGGCAAACATCGCGCATAACGTTTGCCGAAATTACTGCCAGCGGCAGGGGGAGCACTGGATAAAATTTATCGAGTAACCCGCATCAACGGCGCCGCTGGCCCGGTGTTGTCTTGTGCCCGAATTCGGGGCGCCATGTTATATCCAACGCTGGCCGTCAGTAACACGGCATGCCCACATGCCGCGACGCACCGATTATTTCAACACATCATTGTGCGTGTCACGCATACGCAGCAGGGTGAACAGGCTACAAAATGCAGCGAACGCCATAAAGAAGCCCGGCATCAACAAAATACCGGTTTTATTGATCAACGCAGTGACCAGATACGGAGTGATACCGCCACCGAGGATCGCCCCGATATTAATACTGATCGCCATCGCGGTATAACGTACCGACGTCGGGAATTGCTCGGCATACGTTGGGTAGCCCACAGACTGAATAATCGGCATCGGCAGAGTTGCAATCAACATCGCTAGCGCAGCAATCCAAATATTGTGGCTGTCCATTAACAACATCATCGGAATAACAATCACCACATAACCAATAAAACCGGTTAATAATAATTTACGCCGCCCTAGCCGATCGGATAGCCCGCCCCAAAACGGCATCATCGCCGCCACGCATAATCCCAGCGCCGCCATCAACCAAAACACATGGCTCTTTTCATATCCCAGATAGGTGGTGAGATAAATATTCATAAATATCACCCCAATCCAGTAGCCGGCATTTTGCCCAAAGGTCAGCATAATCACCCGAAACAACGCCGAAGAGTGCTCGCGCAATACCGACATAAAGGGCGTATGCACCACTTTTTTATTGCCGGAGATAAACCTTTTGAATGCCGGCGTTTCCTCCACCTGATGACGAACATGGACAGAAAACAGCACCAGCGGCAACGTCAATAGAAATGGAATACGCCAACCCCAGGCCTGCAATTGCTGCGAATCAAGAATCGTGGTGACCAGGCCACAAATAATCGCCGCCAACGCGCCGCCCAATGCCACGCCAACCGGGGTAAATGAGCCATAAAACCCCCGCCGCCCGGTGGGCGATGATTCAGCAACAAACGCCGCCGCGCCAATAATCTCCCCGCCGGCAAAAAAACCCTGTATCAGGCGTAAACAAACCAGAAGTATCGGCGCCGCAATGCCGATGGAGGCGGTCACCGGCAACATGCCGATCGCCGCCGTCGCCCCGCCCATACCAATCACGGTTAACAACAGCACCTTCCGCCGCCCCACGCGATCGCCAATACGCCCCAGCAAAACACCGCCCAACGGCCGGATAAAGAAAGCGCTGCCGAACACCGCCAGAATAGACAACAATGCCGCCGCAGGATTATCTCCGGGGAAAAACAGCGGCCCGATAATCACCGCCATAAACCCATAAATACCAAACTCATAATATTCAATCGCGGTACCGGTCATGGAAGCTATCGCCGCACGTTTTGCGATCCGTATTGAGGCCGGATCAGGCACTGCGGCCTGGCGTATATCAGTAAAATCAGACTCTAGTTCATATGACATATATCACCCGTCTGGTTGTCTGCTAAGGATGAACAGCGCTGACATCATGCTCGCTGCCCGCAAAGCTAGTTCTCAATTAGCTACCCTAAATAAATGCAAGTGCGGGACCAGACTGACCAATCAGGAAAATGTTTTGTATATCAAATGACTGATAAACAAACGCGATGAGTCAACCACCAATAAGGCGATAAAAAGGCGGGACTGACGGAAAAAATCGCATCAGGCGGTAGAAAATGCATATTTCCACCCGCAGTGATAAAGAAATAAAGTAATAATCAATACCGGTAATCCCCAGCCAGGTGCAAATCACCGATTATTTTCACCGTACTGGTGCAGCAATATTTTTGACAAGTTAGGGAATAAAGTCAGCCAACTCAATATCGCCAAAGCAGAGAAAAACAGAGGGTGTGGCGGGGGAGTAAAAAACACAACGGATTACGGGGAAATTAAAAGACGCCATTAAAACACGGCGGCGGCTTTATTATTCGCAAGCCGCCACGATGTTATCAGCAGAGAATTACTGTTTTTTCGTCGCCTCATAGCGAGCGCGGTTTTCTTCATTAGGCGGGTAAAGCCCCGGCAATGCGACGCCCGCATTAACTTCGGCCATAATCCAGCTTTCAAGGCGCTCCTGCTCAACGGCCAGTTCGACGATGTCGTCCAGCAACGCGGCAGGGATCACAACCGCGCCGTCCTGGTCGGCGACGATAACGTCATCCGGGAAAACGGCGACACCGCCACAACCGATGGGCTGCTGCCAGTCAACGAAAGTCAACCCGGCTACCGAAGGCGGCGCGGCAGCACCGCGTGCCCACACCGATAGACCGGTTTCCAGTACCCCGGCCCGATCGCGAACGACACCATCGCTGACCAGCGCGGCGACACCGCGTTTAGCCATCCGCGCGCACAGAATATCGCCCCAGAACCCGGCATCCTGCACGCCGTTGGCATCAACCACCGCGATACAGCCTTCCGGCATCAGTTCAATCGCCGCACGCGTCGACTTCGGGGAACTCCAGGATTCCGGCGTCGCCAAATCCTCACGGGCGGGAATAAAACGGACGGTGAAAGCACGCCCGATGGTGCGAGGCAAGCCGGATTTGAGGGGGAACGCCCCACGGATCCAGACATTGCGCAGCCCCTTCTTCAATAACAGTGTGGTCAGCGTGGCCGTCGTAATATTGGCCAGCGTAGCGAACGCCGCTGCGTCTTTAGACAAGGTCATATGCCATCTCCTGTAAGCCGGTGGAATACCGTGCCGGCCGTTAGATATTATTGATTAAGCCGCCATCAACCCGCAGGGTAGAACCGGTGATGTAAGCCGCCCGATCGCTGGCCAGAAAGGCCACCGCATCGGCATACTCTTCCGGGCGGCCGTAACGGCCTAACGGAATGGTGGCGGTGCTTGCGGCTTCCACATCGGCCAGCTCTCGCCCTTCGCGTTTCGCCCGGGCGTCGTCGAGAAAACGGGTCCGCGCCGTAGCAATACGGCCTGGTACGATAATATTCGCGGTGACCCCTTGCGCCGCCACATCGCGCGCCAGCGTTTTAGACCAGCCGAGCAGAGAAATCCGCGTCGCATTCGATAACCCCAGGTTGGCAATCGGTGTGATCACCCCGGAGGAGGTGCTGGTGATAATCCGGCCCCATCCGCGTTCACGCATCCCCGGCAGCAGCATATCGGTAATGCCGATAACCGGGATAATCATGGATTCAAAGGCGTTGCGCCAGATGGCGCTGTCATGCCCGAAAGCCGGCCCCGGCTGCGGCCCACCGGTATTGTTAATCAGGATATCGATGCCGCCGACGCGCTCCAGCAGCGCCGCAACGCCGGCACGCCATTGCGCCTCATCGCTTAAGTCCCAGCTAAAAACATGGGCGGTGCCCTGCTGGGCACGCACTTTTTCTGCCGTTTCCGCCAGCGCCGCTTCATTTTTATCGGCCAGGCAAACCGTCACGCCTTCATTTGCCAGCGCCAACGCAATCGCGCTACCCAGCCCGCCGCCGGCACTCACCACCAGCGCGCGTTTCCCCGCGATGCCTAAATCCATCTGCCTTCCCCTTATTGATTCAGTTGGCTGCACGCCTGATGAATACGCTCACAGGCGCGTTCAAGTTTCTCTGTCGATGTGGCGAAAGAGATACGGAAATGGCCCTCGTAGCCGAAAGCGCTGCCGGGCACCACCGCAACCTGCGCCTGTTCGAGCAGATAACGGCAAACATCCAGATCGTTTTGCAGCAGGACGCCATTCGGCGTGGTACGGCCGAACAGGCCGCGGCAGGACGGAAACAGGTAAAAAGCCCCTTCCGGGCGCAGACAGGATAATCCCGGCGTCGCATTAAAACTGGCCAGGCACAAGTCGCGGCGCTGGCGGAATATCTCATTACGCGGCGCGAGAAAATCCATGGGGCCGTCAAGCGCCGCCAGGGCGGCTGCCTGTGCAATCGAGCAGGGGTTACTGGTGCTTTGTGACTGAATCGTCGCCATGGCGGCAATCAGTTTTTTCGGCCCGCCGGCATAGCCAATGCGCCAGCCGGTCATCGCATAGGCTTTGGAAACGCCATTGACCGTCAGCGTGCGTTCGCGCAACGCCGGAACCTCTGCGGCGATATTGGCAAATTTCCAGCCGTCGTAGCACAGGTGCTCATACATATCGTCGGATAAGACATACACCTGCGGATGCGCCAGCAGCACCTCACCCAAGTGGCGTAAATCATCAGCGCTGTAACCGGCGCCCGTCGGGTTGCCCGGCGAATTGAGAATCAGCCATTTGGTTCGCGGCGTAATCGCCTGGTGCAACTGTTCCGGTTTTAACTTGAACCCTTGCTCAGCACCGCAGCTAACACTGACCGGCGTTCCCCCCGCCAGCCGCACCATATCCGGATAGGAAACCCAGTACGGCGCCGGAATAATGACTTCATCACCGGGATCCAGCGTCGCCAGCATGGCGTTGAAAATAATTTGTTTACCGCCGGTACCGACGCTGATCTCAGATCGCTCATAGACCAGCGCATTATCGCGTTCGAATTTACGCGCAACGGCCGCTTTCAGTTCGGGCGTGCCATCGACATCGGTGTATTTTGTTAACCCCTGATCGATCGCTTCACGTGCCGCGGCATTAATATGCTCCGGCGTTGGGAAGTCCGGTTCGCCTTGCGACAAACTGATAACGTCAATGCCATTTCGCCGCATTTCCGCTGCCTGCCGGGTTATCGCCAGCGTGGCAGAGGGTTTAACTGAATCCAGCAGGTGCCCCAGCAATTGCATATCCATCCCCCTTGATTTAGACCTGAACTTCATCGTAGGGCTTGATAATCAATAATAAAATCAATATATTTTTGATAAATACTCAAATAAAATCTATCAATGATCCGCGAACTGAAAACGCTACTCGCCGTCGCGCGTGAAGGCACCTTTGCCGCCGCCGGTAAAAAAATCGGCCTGACCCAGGCGGCAATCAGCGCCCAGATGCAACGGCTGGAGGCCGGGCTGGGCTTCCCCCTTTTTGAACGCAAGGGGCGGTCAGCACATCTGAACCCCATGGGTGAACAGGTGCTGCGCCAGGCGCAGGCGCTGTTGGAGCTCTATGATCATCTTGGCTCAGTTCCCCCGCCGGATACCGGTAGCCGCCTGGTCAATATTGGTGCAATCGCCTCGGTACAATGCGCGTTGCTACCCGCCGTGCTGGCAAAATTTCATCAAAGCTATCCGGGATGCCGTTCACGCGTGGTGCCGGGGCTATCGATGGAACTGGCTAATCTTGTCGATGCCGGCGAGCTGGATATCGCGGCGATTATTCGCCCCCCTTTCTCACTGCACAGCGATCTGCAGTGGTCAACGCTGGCGAGCGAGCCGTTCCGCCTGCTGGTGCCCCACGCCATCCCCGGCGACGATTGGGTTGAATTACTGAGTAGCCAGCCGTTCGTGCGCTATAACCGCACGTCGTTTGGCGGCCGCCAGGTTGATCGTTTCCTCAGAGAAATGCACCTGTCGGTGCGCGAGATCTGTGAAGTTGACGAACTGGATGCCATTGTCCAATTGGTGGCGCATGGCGTTGGCACGGCGCTGGTGCCGCAAACGCTCACCTATCAACGCTGGCCGGCGACCATTCGTGTGCTGGATCTGGGGCAACATACCTTTCACCGCGATATCGGCCTGATCTACCGTGCTGGGCTGGAACTGAACGAACCGCTAGCCACGCTGAAACAGCTGATTACCACCTATACGCACGTGCAATACCATCGCACGGTTCAGCCGGCCGCAGGAAAAAAATAGGGCGCGGATTAGCCGCTGCAGGGAAAACCCCCGCGCCCGGCAGCAGCAGATAGCGTTAGCCACGGCTTGTAATATTTACCGCTCGTGATTACTATTTTTTATCAAAAATAGAACCTTCCCCTGCAAATGAACATTTTTATTAATGAATGGGGCCGCCATGATACGAGAGCTAAAAACCTTTGTCGCCGTAACGCAATTCGGTACTTTTGCCGCGGCTGGGCAACATATCGGCCTGACGCAATCCGCGGTCAGCGCCCAGATTCGCTCGCTGGAAGACGCGCTGGGTATGCAGCTCTTTGATCGTTCAGGGCGCACCGCGCAGTTGAATACCGCCGGCAACCGGGCGTTACCCATGGCGGAAGAGATTCTGGCTATTTTTGCCCGCATGTCGCAGCCGGAAGATCTGGATCGCTATCGCGGCGCCATTAAGATTGGCGCGATTGCCACCGTACAGACCGGCCTGCTGCCGAAGATGCTGGTGCAACTGCATCGGCAGGCGCCCGCGCTGGAAATGAAGCTGCTACCCGGCGTTTCATTTGATTTATTAACGCAAGTGGATGCCGGGCATATTGATTTGGCGATTGCCCTAAAGCCTTCCTTTGCGTTAAGCAAAGATCTGTATTACGAAACGCTCAAGCAGGAGCCTTTTGTGCTGATTACACCGCCCGATCTGGCGGGCGATAACCCGTTGGCAATCATCCGGGAAAAGCCGTTCATCCGTTATGACCGCACATCTTTCGGTGGGCGGTTAGTCACGCGTTTTTTACGCGAACAACGGCTGGAGCCAAATCAGGTGCTGGAAATTGACGAAATTGACGCCATCGTCAAGATGGTGGAAAACAATTTGGGCGTAGCCTTGGTGCCGCAGGCAGGGCTATGGCACGAACGCGAAAACCACGTGCGAATAGTGCCGCTGGGCGATCTCACCTTTTGCCGCCAACTGATCGTCGCAACGCGCCAGGCCGATCAGCATAAGCCCTTACATCAGATGATTATCCAGTGCCTGCACCACTATGCTAAACAATAATTCTGTTTTACCGCGGTAAAAAAGCGGTTATCGCATTGCGTGGTAATTATAAAAACAGCTCAGCAACCGCCTTCCAGTTCGCCACACGCGGGAACCCTGTTACAGCGATATTGTGCGGGGCACTGAATAAAATGCCTTTCCCGCTAAAGCCCGCAAAATGCCGGGCGTTATCGTCTATCAGATAATCCGCTTGTAAGATGCCCTTGTAACCACAGAAAACAATATGCAAGGGATTAATAAAAGGAAAGTGCTCGTTGAGCCAGCGGAATTTAGCATTAAATGACAGCGGAAATTCCATCGCCGCCGTGGTAATGAACACATCATGTTTCAGTACCATGCGCCGCAGCGTTTCCTGGCTGCCTTGCATGACAGGCAAATCGGCGAAGAAATCAGGCTCCCCAATCATCTGGTTAATTTCTTCACACAGATCGGGCCGTAGTTGCTGAATCGTCTGCCCTTTCAGCTGCTCCAGCGTTAATGTTTCACTGAAGCGATGATTAAAAGCCGCCACCATTTTCACATTGAAGTCTGCGATGACTTCATCCATATCGACTGCAATCCGCGCCATTTCGTCCCCCTCGCACCCTCTCACCGTGTTTCGTTCGGTATCACTACACGCGATAAACATCTGTAACGGATTCGCCACAGGCAACGCACGGCAAAACCGCAACGCATTCACTAGCGGCCAAGGTTACCCCCAATGATATCTCTACGCAGGCGACTTATTTTTGTGATATTGGGTTTTAAAGCCACACATTTATGGCAATAAATCGCAAATTCACAACATACTGATTGCGATTTAATCCAGCAAATCCCAAAATAAAAAATGCAGGCAGGATCACAGATTCGTGGTGGACGCACGTGATTTGCCTGGCGACAGGCGGCGGCGGAACGCTATGGTTGATTAGCATCGTGGATGAAAAACCAAACCCGGCCCGCTTGAATTATCGGTTTCATCACGCATTCCATTGATATAAGGAATATCGGCATGTCGTTAAGTTCTGCCCAGCAAAGGCGCCATTATCTGGCCGAAGTGCTGCTCACCGAAGGGAGTGTCCGCGTGGGCACTCTGGCCGAGCGCTTTAGCGTCTCGACGGAAACCATCCGCAAAGATTTGATCGAACTTGAGAAGCAAGGGATCGTCAAAAAAAATCATGGGCGGGCGGTGCCCACCAGCCATTTTCTGGAAATAGAGCAGCCTTTCGATAAGAAAAATAATGAAAACCAAAAAATAAAAAATAAGCTGACCCAGGCGGCGCTGGCGCTTGTGCCCGCAGGCGGCGTGATCGTGCTGGATACGGGCAGCACCGTATATAGCCTTGCCAGGCTGCTTGCACTGAAGAAGAACCTGAAGATCTTCACCAATTCATTAAACAGCGCACAGATTTTGGCTTCCAGCAGCAATGAGGTCTATCTGCTGGGCGGCAAATTAAGAAGCACCAGCATGGGTGCGGTGGGCGGTTGGGGTGTCAGTGAGATCAACAGCATACGGGCAGACCTTGCCTTTCTGGGAACAGACGGATTCTCCGGCACCACAGGCCCCTGCACCGCATCCTATGAAGAAGCAGAACTGAAAAAAGCCATGGTTGACTGTGCCAGAGTCAGCGTGGTGGTCAGCGACAGCAGCAAATTTGCTATTGCCGGCCTGTTTAAATTCAGTGAATGGAGCGCACTGGATCATCTGGTGACCGATAACAAAGCCCCTGCCCCCGCGCTACGGCAGCTTGAAGAATATCTGAACGTGATACAGGTTGCCGTATGAGCCACCAATAGCTGAAGGAAAGCGGGCCATAAACGGCAAGCCCGGCTTAATAATATTCATTCAACGGCGGGAAACCTGATTTAACGCCTGTATCAGTTCGCCCTTTGTCATACGCACACAATAGGTCGGCATACCTCTTTCGAAACGCCATCCTTCAGACAGCGGGCCAACATCCACGCAGTCAAAGCCAAAGGCATCATAAAGATCAGCAACGATTTGTTTCCCAGCGGGATCGTCGCCGGCGACAGGCAGCGCGCGCCTGGCGGGATCTCCCGCAGGCAGCCCATCACTTTCCAGTTGCGTCATGGGGATGGCATTAAATGCTTTTGTTACTTTCACCTGCGGCAGTTGGTCAGCCAGAAGTTCACTGGTTGTTGTCTGCCCATCATCAAGTGCTTCAACCTGCCCATCCCGTTCAGGATAATAATTAACCGCATCAATGACCGGTTTTCCGCTAAGCACGCCCTGTGGAAGCTGCCTGATAGCGGTAAGAGGCACTGCGATGATAACAATATCGCCGTACCTCGCCGCATCACTGGCCGTGCCTATCTCACAGCCGATCATTGGCCGAAGGCTAAACAGCGTTTGTGGGCCGCGGGAATTACTGAGCATAACCGTATGCCCCACTTTAATAGCCAGTTTCGCCACTGCCCGCCCGACAAAACCTGCACCTATGATACCGATCTTCATCACTCCGCCCTCTTTCTTCACGAATGAAAAAAGAACTTATTTCATTACTCATTAATGATAAAGTGCATTATTTAACCGACATAAACAACAAAATGGGGTTAATTGTGGACAAGCTAACCAGCATGGGAGTTTTCGTAAAAGCTGCCGAACTGGGCTCCTTTGCCGCAGCAGCCAATACGTTAAAAATATCCCCGCAGATGGTGGCGAAAAACGTTGCGTGGCTCGAAGCCCGGCTGGGCGCCAGATTATTGAATCGCACCACGCGCCGCCAGAGCCTGACCGACATCGGGCGTAACTACTATGAAAGATGCAAGATCGTGTTGGCAGAAGCTGAAACGGCGGATGCCGTAGCACTGGAAATGAAAACATCCCCTTCTGGTATCATCAAAGTCAACGCGCCGCTGACCTTTGGTTCATATTCCTTACCCCGTTTTATTGATGGTTATCTCGCCGAATATCCAGATACCGAAATTGAACTCACATTAAGCGACCGTATCGTCGATCCGATTGAAGAAGGATTCGAAGTCATTATCAGGATAGGGGAGCTTGCCGACAGTTCAATGATCGCCTGGCCCCTGCGCCCTTATCGGCTTATCACCTGCGCATCACCGGGTTATCTGGCAAAAGCGGGAGTGCCAGAAACACCATCCGATCTTATTCACCATTCTTGCCTGGTTTATGGTATTTGGTCGCCCTCTATGCCTTGCCGCTGGGTTTTCAGCAGAAACGGCAAGACGGAAGAAATAAAACCAACGGGAAGGTTCCGTTCAAATGACTGGAAAGCCCTTCTCCACGCGGCTATAGCAGGCAATGGCATCACCTTGGGGCCGGAAGACGTACTGAACGGTGAAATTCAACAAGGCCGCCTGGTGCAAGTTTTGCCACACTATGAAGGGCCAAGCCGCCCGATGCATATATTATTACCCGCAGGGCTGCGGCCAACGGTGAAAATAAAAAGTTTCGTTGATGCCATGCGAAAACAATTTGGTCTTAAAAAAACTTCGCCAAGGTAACAGCCTGCTTTCAACCTGTTCCTGCCGTATTCATCCGCTCAACACGCACCTACAAACAAGCCGCTAAAAATGGGCGGCGCAATTGCCCGGCAGCCGGCGCATCCTGAAAGGCTAACGCTCATGCGCCCCACCATACGACGCTCTGTCGGCCTGGCGATCGCTGCAACACTCACCGTTGTAACCACCAGCCCTCTTCCGCACTGTCTGAATCCTCATCGGCATCAATATATGCCAGGCTCCTTTTTGCCCGAAGCTCGGCCAAACCGCGCTTGCAGCCTGGTTTGTGGGCCTAACCGGCGTATGTTTTCTGCCGCTTGGCCTACACGCCATCAATGCCGCCCTACGTTCAGCGCGAGCAAAACAGAGACAAAAGTTGTGATCCTATTCTCCTTTCCGCACAGTTTTTTTGGACAAGCCACAGCGTATGCACGATATTTACAGAATAATAAATCATCATTGAATATTTATTCATAATGGAGATAATAAATGAAACGTACCCTGCTTACTTGTCTACTGTTTTCCACTATAGCGCTCGCTACCGGGGCGCTGGCAGCAGAAAAAGGGCTGATCGTTATCATCACCCCGTCCCACGATAACCCGTTCTTCAAAGCCGAAGCCGACGGCGCGGCGCAGAAGGCTAAAGCGCTCGGCTATAGCACGTTGACGGCCTCTCACGATGATGATGTCAGCAAACAAAATCAACTGATTGAAACCGCCATCGGCCGTAAAGCTAAAGCCATCATACTGGATAACGCCGGGGCTGATGCCACCGTCGGGCCAGTACAGAAGGCCAAAGATGCCGGTATCCCCACCTTCCTTATCGACCGTGAAATAAATAAAACCGGCGTGGCCGTGGCGCAGATCGTCTCCAACAACTATCAGGGCGCGCAGTTGGGGGGGGAGAAGTTCGCCAAACTGCTGGGCGGCAAAGGCGAGTACGTAGAGCTGTTGGGTAAAGAATCCGATACCAACACCGGCGTGCGCTCCCAGGGCTATCACGACGTGCTCGACGATTACCCGGAGATGAAAATGGTGGCCCAGCAAAGCGCTAACTGGAGCCAGACTGAAGCCTTCAGCCGTATGGAAACCATCCTGCAGAAACACCCGAATATCGTCGGCGTGATCTCCGGTAACGACACCATGGCACTGGGTGCCGAAGCCGCACTGAAGGCCGCAGGGAAAAAAGATGTGGTGGTCGTAGGGTTTGACGGCAGCGACTACGTGCGTGACTCCATCATCAACAAGGGCAATATCAAAGCCACCGTGTTGCAGCCTGGCTGGGCGCAGGCGCAGATGGCGGTTGAACAGGCAGACTACTATCTGACGCACGGCAAAGCGCAGAAGGAAGAAAAGCAGCTGATGGACTGCGTGCTGATTGATGACAGTAACGCCAGCAAACTGAAAACCTTCAACCTGGCACAGTAAACAGGGAGCCGATGATGGTGATGAAACTTGCACACGGCGCTCTGTTGGCCGCAGCCGCTTTACTATTAAGCGCCTGCAAAGTGGTTGATCTGGACGCCAACGGCCAGCCGATCATTCCGCAAGATCCCAATGTGCAGCATGGTTATCGCAACCAGACGGCGCAACAGGTGGCGGAAGCCACCTGGAACAGCAAAGTGCTGGCCAGCGCCGAACAGCATGCGATGAGCTGGGCCGACATGAAAACCCGCAGCAGCACCGTGAAAACCGGCAGCAGCGACAGTGTGTTTGTCCGCGCCGGCGGAACCGTGGCCGCAGTCGGCGCCGCCGACGAGCGGGAACGGATCCTGACTGTCACCATTAACGGTGAAACGGTGCCGGTGGCCATCGGGCCCGTGGTGCGCAGCAATGCGATCCGCGATGCCGCCGGCTTTAAGTTTGAAGAGTTCACCAACCAGGTGCAATTTGCCCAACTGACCAAAGCGCTTAACCGCCACGCGGTGCAACAATTGCCGCCGATGGACGAAAGCTGGGTGGGCAAACCGGTGCAACTGTTGCTGGCGGTCACGATGCAGCCTAACAAAGTGCAGGACGTGGTCGCCGTCAGTGTGACGCAGGAGCAACCGTAATGAGCCAAACCGATCCAATCATTCTGCGCACCAAAGGGGTTTCGATGCTATTCCCCGGTACCCTGGCGCTGGACAAGGTGGACTACAACGTCTGGCGCGGCAAGGTCAACGTCATCATCGGTGAAAACGGCGCCGGAAAATCAACGCTGATGAAAATCCTCGCCGGGGTGCAACAGCCGACCAGCGGCGAGATCTGGCTTAACGGCCAGTTGGTCAGGCTGCCCAGCACCCGTGCGGCAGCCAAGCTGGGCATCGGCATGGTGCACCAAGAGCTGAACCTGTTTGAGAATCTGTCGGTGGCGGAAAATATTTTCCTCGGGCGCGAGTTGCAAAGCGGCCTAAAACCGATAGATGAAAAAACCCAGGAAGCGCGCACCGCCGAGCTGATGCAGCGCCTCGATCAGGATATTTCACCGCGCGAGCTGGTGGCGAACCTGAAAGTCGGCCAGCAGCAACTGGTGGAAATTGCCAAAGCGCTGGCGGAAAACACCGATATTCTGATCCTCGACGAGCCCACCTCCGCCCTGAGCAAAACCGAAGTTGAGATCCTGTTCCGGGTGATCCGCGAACTCACGCGCCAGGGGGTATCGATTATCTATATCTCCCACCGGCTGGAAGAGCTGATGGCGATTGGCGATGTGATCACCATTCTACGTGACGGCCGTTTCCAGGTGGAAGCACAGGTTAGCGAGATCGATGTGCCATGGATCGTGCGCCAAATGCTCGGCAGCGAGCCGGTCACCAGCTTCCTGGAGCCGGGGCGTGAATTCGGCGTGCCGGTGCTGGAGGCAGAAAACATCACCTGCGTTGGCCCCGCCGGCAACGCAGTGGTGGATAACGTGTCGTTTAACGTGCGAGCCGGT
This sequence comes from Gibbsiella greigii, assembly GCF_039540155.1. Classification (NCBI taxonomy): domain Bacteria; kingdom Pseudomonadati; phylum Pseudomonadota; class Gammaproteobacteria; order Enterobacterales; family Yersiniaceae; genus Gibbsiella; species Gibbsiella greigii. The sequence continues at coordinate 5,982 of NZ_BAABEM010000045.1, read as the reverse complement.
GAGATCGTCGGCATTTACGGCCTGATGGGCGCCGGGCGCACCGAACTGTTCGAGTGCCTGCTCGGTACCCAGCGCAGCTATCTCGGCAAACTGTGGCTCGACAGCAAACCGGTGCCACTGCGGCTGGATACCGCCGACCGCATCCGCATGGGTATGAGCCTGGTGCCGGAAGACCGCAAACGTACCGGTATCTTTCCGGTGTCGTCGGTGGCCAGCAACCTGACCATCGGCAGCCTGTGGCAACGGCTGGAGTATCGTTTCGCCATCTCGCGCAGCCAGGAGAAAGCGGTGGTGAATGATACCGTCAGCAATCTGTCGATCAAAATTTCCTCACCGGAGGTGACCATTAACGCCCTGAGCGGCGGCAACCAGCAGAAGGTGGTGATTGGCCGCTCACTGCTAACCAACCCACGCCTGCTGCTGCTGGATGAACCCAGCCGCGGCATTGACGTCGGGGCCAAGGCGGATGTGTTCCGCATGATGGTGAAGCTGTCGCAACAAGGCATTGCCATTTTGTTTTCCACTTCGGATCTGAAAGAGATTATGGCGGTCTCTGACCGCATTCTGGTGATGTCCGGCGGCAAACTGACCGCCGATATTCCACGTGCAGCGGCGGAAGAATCGGCGCTGGTGAAAGCAAGTGCTCAGGGGTTCTGACATGAAAAATACCACGACGGCCACGCTGGCCGCACCCACGGCAAAAGCCTTTAACTCGCGCGAGAGCCTGATCCTGCTGCTGTTAAAAATGCGTACCTTTATCGCGCTGTTCCTGATCGTCGGGTTCTTTGCCATTACGGTGCCGGATTTTCTCGCGGTGGGCAGCATGGTCATCATGATTAAACATATCGCCATCAATGCCTTCCTTGCCCTCGGCATCACCTTTGTGATTATCACCGCCGGCATCGATCTTTCCATCGGCGCCACGCTCGGGCTGTGCGGCATGGTCGCGGGTTGGCTGATCACCAAAGGCATTGTGCTGCCGATGTTTGGCATCGCCATCTTCCCCAGCGTTTGGGTGATTGTGCCGCTAGTGCTATTGCTGGGTGGGCTGATCGGCGCCGCCAACGGCTGGATCATTACCCGCTATAACGTAGCGCCGTTCATCTGCACCCTCGGCACCATGTACATCCTGCGCGGTGCGGCGATGCTGACATCAGGCGGCGAAACCTTCCCCGGCCTGCAGGGCAATCCGCAGCTCGGCAACACCGGCTTTGAGCAGATTGGCGCCGGTTATTTCCTCGGCCTGCCGTACGCTATTTGGATGATGATCGTACTGGCGTTGGTCATTGCCTACATTGCCCGTCGCCTGCCGTTTGGCCGCCAGGTATACGCCATCGGTGATAACGAACGCGCCGCCGAACTCTCTGGGGTGCGAGTAAAACGTGTGAAGATCATGGTGTATGCGCTCTCTGGCTTCTGCGCGGCGATCGCCGGGATCGTGGTTTCTTCCCAGTTAGTCGCCAGCCACCCGGCCAACGGCACCTCGTTTGAGATGAACGCCATTGCGGCGGTGGTACTGGGCGGCACTTCACTGGCGGGCGGGCGCGGCACGATTGTCGGCACGCTGATCGGGGCGTTCGTTATCGGCTTCCTGGCGGACGGGCTGATCATGATGGGCGTCAGCGAATTTTGGCAGATGGTGATCAAGGGCATTGTGATCATCATTGCGGTGATCATCGACCAAATGCAGAACCGCATGCAGCAAAAAGCCGCGGTCGTCGCGCAGAAGGCGCTGATTGAGGAAGGTGGCGCTAGCCGAGCGGGCTGATAGCCCGGCAGCCGCGTAATTTTCTATCCGTTTCGCATTTAAATAAAAATCCAGGTGGCGTGATGAACCCGTTCAATCTGTCGAAAGAACAACTGCAGAGCAAAGCGCGAACAGCCCGCCGCCACATTATTCAACTGAATGCAGCCGGCCCCGCCGGAGGGCATGCCGGAGGGCATGCCGGTATAACGCGCTTTCCCTCTTGCCGCCAAGGCTGCATGTACCCTCTTACCTTGTTAAGCCTGGAGAAAGATCAAAATGACTCATTACAATTACCCAAAATTTGGCGCCGGTTTGTGGCATTTCGCTAACTATATCGATCGCTATGCGGTGGATGGTTATGGCCCGGCGCTGAGCACCTTGGAACAGATCCAGGAGGCCAAAAAGGTCGGCGATCTGTCCTATGTTGATATTCCTTATCCCTTCTCACCGGGGGTGACCTTAAGCCAGGTGAAGGAGGCGTTGAATGACGCTGGGCTGAAGGCCATCGGCATCACGCCGGAGATCTATCTGCGCAAATGGTCACGCGGCGCCTTTACCAACCCCGACCCGGTGGCGCGCGCCGAGGCGATGAAACTGATGAATGAGGCAGCCGATGTGGTGCGTGAACTGGGCGCCAGCTATGTGAAGGTGTGGCCGGGCCAGGATGGTTGGGACTATCCGTTCCAGGTGGATCACAAACAACTGTGGAAGCTAGCGGTGGACGGTATGCGCGAACTGGCGGCGGCCAACCCCGATGTTAAATTCGCCATTGAGTATAAACCGCGTGAACCACGGGTAAAAATGACTTGGGATTCGGCCGCGCGCACGCTGTTAGGCATTGACGATATCGGCCTGGATAACGTTGGCATACTGTTAGATTTCGGCCATGCGCTGTTTGGCGGTGAATCGCCGGCGGATTCCGCACAGTTGATTATCGATCGCGGCCGCCTGTTTGGTATGGATGTGAATGATAACCTGCGTAGCTGGGATGACGATCTGGTGGTTGGCACGGTGCATATGACGGAGATCTTTGAGTTCTTCTATGTGCTGAAGATCAACTACTGGGATGGCGTGTGGCAGTTGGATCAGTTCCCGTTCCGCGAAAATAACGTTGAGGCTGCGCGACTGTCCATCCGTTTCCTCAAGCATATTTACCGCGCGCTGGATAAACTGGATATCGCGGCGTTGCAGGAAGCGCAATCGCGCCAAGACGCCATGCAGGCGCAGCGCATTATTCAGAATGCGCTGCTGTCGTCCATCGAAGCGGAATAATAGTGCTTCCACAAAAATGAAAGGCCTGCTGTCCCGGTCACCGGGGCAGCAGGGAAATTTACTGGTTTCCTGCCTATTCAACGCCTCTGTAGCATCTGCCGCAGAGGCGTTGAAGCCTGTTGGCGCCAGCCTACTGTGTTTGTTTAGTGACGACAAAAGAACACCTCTTTGAGAGGCATCCTTCACGATTCAACTTAGCGCGTTATTTCGCTATCGGTGAGTGGTATGCTTTCAACATATCCGCCTGATAACGCAATCCCCGTTACAATGCTTCTTTGTGCCTGCCGATCACCAGGAGCTTCGAGTATGAATTGTACAATGAACTGCCCTTTATCGGGGAATTGATAAAAACCGGGCGGATACACAACTTGCCATTTTCTACAGCCAGATCAGGTGAGTCCGTTACTGACAACTTTTGCGGCGGCGTTCCTCTGGGGGTTTATTGCGATCAGAGAAAGCGGGTAGTTCCCGACATCTGGAACCTGAAAGCATATGTCTTCACCGATCTTACTAACCGTTGTTGTTTCGTCTGCTTTTAATCTGTCGCCTGAACTCGAGCATCCAGCCAGAAAAAATGAGGTAATCAAAATAAGAGGGAACTACTTTTAGTTTTTTTCATTATTCCCCATGGGAAGCCAAAAACCAGGCCAGTCGCAAAGGTGTTGGCAACTATCCAGAATAACGCCGCGTTTTTCCGTGAACTTACTGAAAATAAAATATTAATGAAAAGCCCTAAAGGGCTTTTCATACATCAGTATCTGCAAAAGGTTAATCACCACATTAAATCATCGGGCACTTTAAAATCGGCATACGGATCGTCTTCATCTTGTTCTTCCTGACTAAGCGCACTATTCAATACAATACTGCTCGCATCTCGCTGTGCAATTTTATCGGCTACACTCGCGGGGATAATAGCGTATTCACTCTTGCCACTGTTATCAACAAGCAAACGAGCAATAGCGAGACGCCCACTAATCAGCTGGGCCTGCGTAGTTTTATCCACCACTATTTTTTTGATTAAATTATTATCTGTGAAGTTAAAACCAATATCACCTTTTGAAATGTCGATTTTGTTCATTTCAATGAGTTGCTTCACCTGAGCTTTATACTCTTTAGATAAAGCAGCTTGTTTTTGTTGTTCGCTTAGCTGTTTATCACGCTCAAGTTGTGCCTTTTTATTTTCTTCCACCGCGGCTCTTGCCTCACGAGCCTGAACCCGTGATTTTTTAGCCGTTCTTTGGACCTTGGCCACTTTTTTGCTGGATACTAATCCAGCTTTTAGCAGTTGTTCTTGTAAGGTGAGTTTTGTCATCTTCGTTTCTAAACCAGTTGAATAATTGAGGGGATTATACCTGTAATTTTTGAGACTATACCAGTTGCGGCACGGTGTGGTCTGAGTTTAAAGAAGCCTATCTAAGCAGATAAAGCTTCTAACACATTGAAGGCGAGAATAACGGAAGTCATAAAATGCCGCGATTCCTTGTAGCACGCTATCTCGCCAAGCCTGTTGAGCTACAAACGCAAAAAGCCTATTGAAATGCTGACATTCTATAGGCTGCAAAAGCGCAGGGAAGAGATTACCCGTATGCACAGGAATGCTCTCCCCATTTAGCCCTCTGCCATATGTCAGTCTGGGGAAGACTCACTTGAAGGTGCCTGCAGCACCTCTTCCGCCACCTCACGTACCAGCTGTAGCTTTTTGGCCTGATCTGCAGTGGTCAACGGATTGCCTTCCCAGGTAGAAGCAAAGCCGCACTGAGGAGAAATGCCGATGCGTTCGAGCGGTATAAAACGGGTCGCCTCGTCAATTCGTGCCTTAAGCAGGTCTTTTGCTTCAATATCTGGCCGCTTGGTAGAGATTAACCCAAGGATAACCCCTTTGCCCTTGGGAACCAACGCCAGGGGTTCAAAGTTTCCCGAACGAGGATCGTCGTATTCCAGAGAATAAAGATCGAAACTACGCGCACCTTTGAACAGCGCCTCGGCGATACTCTCATAACCGCCTTCGGCATAGAACTGCCCTGCATTGTTGCCACGGCAGATGTGCAAACAGGTTTTTATCCCTTCCAGATCGTCGACGACCTCGTTGATGCAGGCAATACCTTCTTTGAGTAAGCGCTCAGTATCAATGCCCGTCTGCGCCTTCACCCCTTCCCTTAATGATGGATCGATGAGGATCGCCAGTTCCGGCGCGTCGATCTGCACATATTCACAACCGAGAGCACGTAACTCTTCGATTTCTTCCCGGAGCAGCCTGGCCACGTCATGAAAAAGATCGAATATATCGGGATAGGCCGCCGCTGAATGAGACGAGGACCAGAACGACCATGCGAGAAGTGGCGAGGGCAGCGTGATCTTCTTGGGCCGGTCAGTGATAGCACGAAGAAAGGTGAACTCTTCAACCGATACGGCCTTCTTGCGCGCGAGTTTACGGGTAACTACCGGCACAACGGGCGTTTTCGCATTGGTGCTCTGCGCCGCCCCCTTCAGGCCACGCCATTCCAGGCCCGGAAAATTGGACGATGCAGTAAGATCAAATCCTGATAGCGCATCAAAAAACCAAGAGAAGAACATCGACCGACGCTGCTCGCCGTCGGTAACGACATCCATACCGGCAGCTTCCTGAACTGCGACGGCCTCACGCACGGCACGATCCTCGATACTCTTGAACTCCGCCGCTGAGATTTCGCCCGCGTCGAAGCGGATGCGCGCCTCTTTCAACCATTCAGGCCGGAGCAAAGAGCCAATCTGTTCTACTTTGTACATCATTCCAACCTCGTTCCTTTTTCGTTTAGTCTGCAGTAAGACGGGGTAGAAAGGCATCGACTATCTGCCCTGAAGTGGCACACTGAGTTTGGCCACCTTAACAGAGGTGATATGCTCACCTCAGAACAATACAGGTGCTCCAATGAAAAAAAGAAATTTTAGTGCAGAGTTCAAACGTGAAGCGGCTCAGTTGGTTG